>NZ_JBHSCH010000002.1:0-160926 GCF_042651065.1 Teichococcus aestuarii | reverse complement strand
GTGCCACGCCTGCGCCGACGCAGAAGGCGGCGGCGCGGGTGGCGCGCCAGTCCGCGCCGGCCCGCAGCGCCGGGCGGCTTTCGGTGGCCCGCCGCGCCACGGCCACGGTGATCGAGCAGGGCGATGGCGGCAGCCGCGTGCGCGCCACGCCCGAGCGCAGGCCGGCGCGGCGCAACCCGGCCCGGCCGGCGCGCTGAGCGCCGGCTTCCGTCACACTTCATCACGGGCGTAGGGGGAGGGCGCAATGCGCCCGTAACATTCCCCTCCCATCTCTCTCCTCATGCGGCGCTGTTCGCCGCCCATCCCGAGGGGAGAGCCACGATGACTTCCAAGCTTGCCATGGGCCTGTTCGGCGCCGCGCTGGCCGCCGCCGCCCTTCCGGCCCTGGCGCAGCAGCCGGGCCAAGGCGGTCCGCGCCACGGTGGCCCGGCCCGGATGCTGCAGCAGGCCGATGCCGACCGCGATGGCCGCGTCAGCGAGACGGAGGGGCTGAACTTCCTCTCCGCCCGCTTCGCCGAGGCGGATGCCAACAACGATGCCGCGCTGGAACGCAACGAAGTGCGCGACTACCTGCAGGCGCGCCGCGCCGCCCATGCGCCGGGTGGCGAGCGCCGCCCCATGCCGGAGCGCGTCCGCAACGCCATGGAAGGCCGCATGGATGCCATCTTCCGGGCCGCCGACGCCAACCGCGACGGGCGCGTGACGATGCAGGAGGTGCAGCCGATCGCGGTGGCGATGTTCCGCGCCGCCGATGCCAATGCCGATGGCGCGCTGGAGGCGTCCGAGCTGCGTGGCCCGCGCCACCACCGTCATCAGCGCGGCTCCGGGGCGCCCGCGCCGCAGGCTCCCTCTCCCGAGGCGCAGCCCGCCCCCCAGGCGCCGCGCTGAGGCGGCGCGGCCCGGCGGCACTTCCCCACCCCCCCCCCGCCGCCGGGCCCGCCGCGCTTCTCCGCGGCCCTGGGCCGCTCATGCCACGCGCGAGAAACGACAACGGGGCCGTGCGATGCACGGCCCCGTTGGCAGCCTGACGATCAGGAAATTCGAGGACCCGATGGTGGGTGCGACAGGGATTGAACCTGTGACCCCCGCCGTGTGAAGGCGATGCTCTACCGCTGAGCTACGCACCCATCGGGTGTGGGCGGGGAAATAACGGGCGGCCGGAAAGGTGTCAAGCAGGGGTCACAATCATTCCTCATCTACAAACACCCGCCCGGCGCATCATCTGAACGGGATGCGCCGTCTCCTCCTGCCGCTCCTTGCCGCCGTGCTTTTCCTGCCCCTGCCGGGGCGGGCGGAACCGTTGCGGGCTGTCTATGGCGTGCAGGCGGCGGGCATGCAGGTGATGCGGGTGGAGGTGATGTTCGACCTGGATTCGCCACGCCACTACCGCATCGAATCCGCCGTGCACCTGACCGGGCTGGCACGCTGGTTCAGCGCCGGGCGGCAGGTCAACCGTGTCGAGGGGCTGTGGCGGGAGCATCGCGCCCAGCCGGTGCGTTTCGTGGGGGATGGGGTGTGGCGTGGCAAGCCGCGCCAGGTGGTGCTGGAATACCCCGACGGCCAGGCCACGCTGCGCCACCTCGTGCCGGCCGAGGACCCGGAGCGGGAGCCGGTGCCGCCCGCCCTGTGGCGCGGCACGGTGGACGCGCTGACGCCGGTGGCGCAGATGGCGCGCAACCTGGCCCGCACCGGCCGCTGCGAGGCCGAGGCCACGGTGTTCGACGGCCGCCGCCGCGCCGAGTTCACCGCCCGCACCCTCGGGCGGGACCGCCTCGCCCCTTGGCGCGAGGCCTGGAGCGGCGAGGCGGTGCGCTGCGGCTTCACCGGCCGCCAGACCGCCGGCTTCCGCCACGATGACGAGCGGGACCTGCGCGAGCCGCAGGAGGCCATCGCCTGGATGGCCAGCCCGCGCCCGGGTGCCCCGGTGCTGCCCGTGCGGGTGGAGATGCCGGGCCGCTGGCTGGGTCCGCTGACCGCCTATCTGCTGGAACTGGGCCCCGCCTGAGGCCTCGGCGCCGCCAGCGCCTGCCGCAGCAGCGCGGGCAGGGCGGCGGGGCTATCCGCCACCGGCGCGCCTTCCGCCATCTCAGGCAGGCCGTAGCCCCAGCCGCAATAGACCACCGGCACGCCAGCGGCGCGGCCGGCGGCGATGTCGTTGTGGTGGTCGCCCACCATCACCGCCGCCCCGGGCGTGCCGCCGGCCGCGGCCAGCGTGGCCAGCACATGCGCCGGGTCCGGCTTGCGGACGGGAAAGCTGTCGCCGCCGCCCAGCGCCGCGAAGCGGCCATCCAGGCCGAGCGCCCCCAGCAGGAGGCGTGCGGCCTTCTCCGGCTTGTTGGTGCAGACGGCCATCGCCCAGCCTTCGGCCGCCAGCCCGTCCAGGACCGCCGCCATGCCGCCGAACAGCTTCGTGTGGACGGCGGCGTTGGCCTCGTAATCGGCCAGGAAGGCGGGCTGGGCGGTGGGGTCGGCCGGCAGGCCGCGCGCGGCGAAGGCGCGGGCGAGCAGCACCGGCACGCCGTCGCCGATGAAGCGCGTCACCTCCGCCAGGGTGAAGGGGGCGAGGCCGCGCGCCTGCATCAGCCGGTTGAGCGCCGCGTGGATGTCCGGCCGGCTGTCCACCAGCGTGCCGTCCAGGTCGAAGATCACGGTTCGTTGCATGGCGCCGGTTCATGCCATGTTTCGTGCGGCAATGCGAAGTGACGCCGGAAACCCTTGCCGGGCCTTGGCTTTCCCAGGCAGAAGCGGGGCATGAATGCTGCCGCCATCCTGCTCGCCGCCGGCCTCGGCACCCGCATGAAGAGCCGCCTGCCCAAGGCGCTGCATCCCATTGCCGGGCGCCCGATGCTCAGCCACCTCATCGCCGCCTGCGAGGGGGTGTTCGACCGCCTGGTGGTGGTGGTGGGCCCCGACATGCCGGCGCTGGAGCGCGCCGCCGCGCCGCACGCCACCGTCGTGCAGGCCGAGCGCTTGGGCACCGGCCATGCCGCCCTGCAGGCCGCGCCGCTGCTCGACGGCTTCGCGGGCGACGTGGCGGTGCTCTATGCCGACAACCCGCTGATCAGCCCCGCCACACTGCGCCGCCTGCGCGCGGCGCGCGGCGCGGAAGGCGGCGAGGGGGCCGGCCTCGCGCTGCTGGCCATGCGGCCGGAGGACCCGGCGAAGTATGGCCGGGTGATGCAGGACGGGAGCGGCAACGTCACCCGCATCGTCGAGTACGCCGACGCCACGGAGGCCGAGCGCGCCGTCGGGCTGTGCAATGCCGGCGTGCTCTGCGCCCCGGCGGCCGACCTGTTCCGCTGGCTGCGCGGCGTGCGCAACGAGAACCGGGCGGGCGAGTACTACCTGCCCGACGTGGTGCCGCTGGCCGTGGCCGAGGGGAAGCGCGTCGTCGCGGTGGAGGCGCCGGAGGCCGAGCTGCGCGGCATCAACAGCCGCGTCGAGCTGGCCGCCGCCGAGGCCACGGTGCAGCAGGCGCTGCGCCGCGCCGCCATGGAAGGCGGCGCCACCCTGACCTGGCCCGAGAGCGTGGTGTTCAGCCACGACACCCGGCTCGGCCAGGATGTGACGGTGGGCCCGCATGTGGTGTTCGGCCCCGGCGTGACAGTGGAGGACGGCGCCGAGATCCGGGCCTTCAGCCATCTGGAGGGCTGCGTGGTGCGCGCCGGCGCGCTGGTCGGCCCCTATGCGCGGCTGCGGCCGGGCACGGATGTGGGGCCCGCCGCGCATGTCGGCAATTTCGTCGAGCTGAAGAACGTGGCGCTGGGGCAGGGGGCCAAGGCCAACCACCTGACCTATCTGGGCGACGCCTCGGTGGGGGCGGGCACCAATGTCGGCGCCGGCACCATCACCTGCAACTATGACGGCTTCGCCAAGCACCGCACGGAGATCGGCGCCGGCGTGTTCGTGGGCTCCCACACCACGCTGATCGCGCCCATCGCGCTGGGCGATGGCGCGATGACCGCCGCCGGCTCGGTGCTGACCAGGGATGTGGCGCCGGATGCGCTGGCCTTCGCCCGCGCGCGGGCGGCTGAGAAACCCGGGGCGGCCGCGGCCTTCCGCGCCGCCCGCCGGAAGGAGAAGGGCTGATGTGCGGGATCGTCGGTGTGGTGGGGCGGGACGATGCCGCCCCGCGCCTGCTGGAAGGGCTGCGGCGGCTGGAATACCGGGGCTATGACAGCGCCGGCATCGCCACGCTGGTGAACGGGCACATCGAGCGCCGCCGCGCCGAGGGCAAGCTCGTCAACCTGGCGAATGCGCTGGAGGCCCAGCCGCTGGCGGGCACCATCGGCATCGGCCACACCCGCTGGGCGACGCATGGCGCGCCGACCGAGCGCAATGCCCATCCGCACGGCACCGCCCGCGTCTCCGTCGTGCACAACGGCATCATCGAGAATTTCTCCCAGCTGCGCGCCGAGCTGGAAGCCGAGGGCGTGGAATTCGAGACAGAGACCGACACCGAGACGGTCGCCAAGCTGCTCGACCACCTGCTGGCCGGCGGTGCCACCCCGGAGCAGGCCGTCTCCGCCACGCTGAAGAAGATCCATGGCGCCTTCGGGCTGGCGATGGTCTTCGCCGGCCATCCTCGCACCCTGATCGCCGCGCGGCAGGGCAGCCCGCTGGCCGTGGGCTATGGCGAGGGCGAGATGTTCGTGGGCTCCGACGCCCTGGCGCTCTCGCCCATGACGCGCCGCGTCGCCTATCTGGAGGAGGGCGACTGGGTGGTGCTCTCCGATCGCGATGCCCGCTTCTTCGACGCCGATGACCGGCCGGTGGAGCGCGCCATCAAGCTCACCGCCTATTCCGGCGCCGCGGTGGGCAAGGGCAACTACCGGCACTTCATGGAGAAGGAACTGCACGAGCACCCCGTCGTGCTCGGCGACACGCTGCGCCAGTATATCGACCCGGCCAGCCGCGCCGTGGCCCTGCCGGCGCTGCCCTTCGACCCGGTGGCGGTGCCCAAGATCTCTTTCAGCGCCTGCGGCTCGGCCTATCTGGCGGCGCAGGTCGGGCGCTACTGGATCGAGCAGGTGGCGCGCATTCCGGTCGATGCCGATATCGCCAGCGAGCTGCGCTACCGCGACCCGCCGCTGCCCGAGGGCGGCGCCGCGCTGCTCGTCAGTCAGTCCGGCGAGACGGCGGACACGCTGGCGGCGCTGCGCCTGCTGCGCGAGCGCGGCCAGCGCATTCTCTCGGTGGTGAACGTGGCCGAGAGCAGCATGGCGCGGGAGAGCCATGGCACGGTGCTGACCGTGGCGGGGCCGGAGATCGGCGTCGCCTCCACCAAGGCGTTCACCGCGCAGCTCGCGGTGCTGGCCAGCTTGGCGCTGGGCTTCGGCCGGGCGCGCGGCACGCTGCCCGCCACCGAGGAGGCGCGCCTGACCGCCGCCCTGCTGGAGGTGCCCGCCCATGCCGCCGCCCTGCTGGAGGACAGCGCCGAGATCCTGGAGCTGGCGCGCGAGGTGGCGCAGGCGCGGGACGTGCTGTTCCTCGGCCGCGGCAGCCTCTACCCGATCGCGCTCGAGGGCGCGCTGAAGCTGAAGGAGCTGAGCTACATCCACGCCGAGGGCTATGCCGCCGGCGAGATGAAGCACGGACCCATCGCGCTGATCGACCCGACGGTGCCGGTGATCGCCCTCTGCCCCTCCGGCCCGCTCTTCGAGAAGACCGCATCCAATTTGCAGGAGGCGGCGGCACGCGGCGGCCGCATCATGGCCTTCACCGACGCGGTGGGCGCCCCGGCGCTGCGCCGCTTCGCCGAACGGGTGGTGGTGCTGCCCACGGTCGATCCCTTCGTGGCGCCCATCCTGCACGCGATACCGGTGCAGCTGCTGGCCTACCACGTGGCGGTGCTGAAGGGCACCGATGTGGACCAGCCGCGCAACCTGGCCAAGGCGGTGACGGTGGAGTGACAGGACGCCCGCCTCTGGCCGGGGCGCAGTCCGGTGGTGGCGGCCGCTCCGGCCGCGGCCCGGCCCGATATCCTAGGGCCTGCCGGGCCGGGTGCGGCGTGATGATGCGGCCTATTCCGCCGGTTATTCCACCGGGCGACGGAACTGCGCCATGCCATGCGGAGTTTCCAGTGGCAGGGCGCGCCGCTCCGGCGGAGAGGGCGGCCGGCCCGTTCCTCCACCACCGGATCCGAGGCGCTTCCCATTGCTTGGCGGTCACGGCAACCTGAGACTATGCTGCGTCGCAGCACAACCTTCCGGAGCCGTCATGCCATGAGTCGGACCCGCCTCGCCCGCACCGAACTGCTCGCTCGCCGCTATCTGGCCAGCCGCGGCGGTGCGCCGATGGTCGAGGACCCGCTCCGGGTGGCGCTGCCCCGGCTGCAGGCGGAGGTCGCCGCCGCCTCCCGCCTGGCACGGCTGGATCTGACGATCGCGCTCGGATTGTTCGTGGCGGCGCTGACCATGGTGCTGACGGCCTGGCTGGCCCCGCTGCATGGCGGTATCCTGGTGGCGCTCCTGCACCTGCATCTGGCGCCGCTGGCGGGGCTCGCGGTGGCCGTGTGGGCCGCCATCGTGCTGGAGAAGTCGGGGCCGCGGCTGTTCGTGACGCGCCGCATCGCCCGCGCCCTGAAGGCGGGTGCATGGCTGGAGGCGCTGGACCTCGCGGTGCAGGGCCTGCCCGCCCCCAGCGCCGCCTGAGCCGGCCATCCCCCTCTCCCGAAAGGAGAGGGGGATGGCCGCCGGCGTCAGATCCGGCCCATCAGCAGCAGCACGATCAGGATCAGCAGGATCAGGCCAAGGCCACCCGAGGGCCCGTAGCCCCAGCCGCGGCTGTAGCCCCAGCTCGGCAGCGCGCCGATCAGCAGCAGAATGACGATGATCAGCAGGATCGTACCCATGGCGTTCTCCAGCCTTGTAGCCTGCGCCTGCGGTTGCCGGCGTGCCGGGTCAACGCCCGGGCGGCGGAAAGTGTTGCGCTCAGGTTTCAGCGATCATCGGCGGGTGGGCTGACAGCGAGGCATCGCACGCCTACCTTTCCCGGAACGCCCGGCCAGCCGCCTTCCGGCGGGCCGGAGAAAAGGGAAGGAGAGCCCGATGCTCGACACCGTTGCCAAGCTGCCGCTGAAAGACCCCGACCTGTTCCGGCAGGCCAACCTGATCGACGGCGAATGGGTGCAGGCGGACAGCGCCAAGAGCCTGGAGGTTCGCAACCCGGCCACGGGTGAGGTGGTGGGCACCGTGCCCGCCATGGGCCAGGCCGAGACGCGCCGCGCCATCGAGGCGGCCAATGCCGCCTGGCCGGCCTGGCGGGCCATGCTGGCCAGCGAGCGGGCGGCCATCCTGAAGAAGCTGGCCGCGCTGATGCTGGCCAACACCGACGACCTGGCCGCCATCATGACCGCCGAGCAGGGCAAGCCCCTGGCGGAGTCGAAGGGCGAAATCGGTTACGCCGCCAGCTTCATCGAATGGTTCGCCGAGGAGGCGCGCCGGGTGAATGGCGAGACCATTCCGCAGAACGCCAAGGGCCGCCGCATCCTGGTGACCAAGGAGCCGGTCGGCGTCTTCGCCGCCATCACGCCCTGGAACTTCCCGGCCGCCATGATCACCCGCAAGGCCGGCCCCGGCTGGGCGGCGGGCTGCACCGGCGTCATCCGCCCGGCCAGCCAGACGCCCTTCTCGGCGCTGGCCATCGGCGTGCTGGCCGAGCGCGCGGGCATGCCCAAGGGCGTGTGCAACATCATCACCGGCCCGTCCTCCGGCACCGGCAAGGAGCTGACCGGCAACCCGCTGGTGCGCAAGCTCTCCTTCACCGGCTCCACCGAGGTGGGCCGGGTGCTGCTGGAGCAATGCGCCGCCACCATCAAGAAGACCTCGATGGAGCTGGGCGGCAACGCGCCCTTCATCGTGTTCGACGATGCCGACCTTGACGAGGCGGTGAAGGGCGCCATCGCCTCGAAGTACCGCAACACCGGGCAGACCTGCGTCTGCGCCAACCGGGTGCTGGTGCAGGAGGGCGTCTACGAGGCGTTCAGCCAGAAGCTGAAGGCGGCGGTGGAGAAGCTGAAGGTCGGCAACGGCATGGAGGACGGGGTCACCCAGGGCCCGCTGATCAATGCCGACGCGGTCAAGAAGGTGCAGGACCACATCGCCGATGCGCTGTCGAAGGGCGCCAGCATCGTCACCGGCGGCAAGCCGCACGAGAAGGGCGGCAATTTCTTCCAGCCCACCGTGCTGGCCAACGTGCCGCATGACGCCGTGATCTTCCGCGAGGAGACCTTCGGCCCGGTGGCGCCGCTCTTCCGCTTCAAGACGGAGGAAGAGGCGATCCGCTTGGCCAACGACACCGAGTTCGGCCTCGCCGCCTATTTCTATTCGCGCGACGTGGGGCGGATCTTCCGTGTCGCCGAGGCGCTGGAATACGGCATCATCGGCATCAACGAGGGCATCATCTCGACCGCCGAGGCGCCGTTCGGCGGCTTCAAGCAGTCGGGCCTCGGCCGCGAGGGCAGCAGCCACGGCATCGAGGAATATCTCGAGACGAAGTATCTGGCGCTCGGCGGCATCGGCGGCTGAGCGACCGGGCCGGGGAGGGGTGCTTCCCCGGCCTTTCCTGCGCGCGAAATGGCCGCAGGAAGAAGGAAGGATGCCAGCTTTCCGCGGCATGAGTGCCGCAGTCGAATACAAAAAAGGCCCCGCACGGAATGCCGTGCCAGAGCCTGGGAATATTTCAGCATGTTGGAAAACTTGGCTGGGGAACCTGGATTCGAACCAAGACTGCCCGAGTCAGAGTCGGGAGTTCTACCGTTAAACTATTCCCCAACGGCGTTGGCGGCGATATAGCGCCCGCCAGATTGGCTTGCAAGGGGGGTGTTGAACCATTCCGCTTTGCGGCGCGAAATCGCTTGCCCCGGGCGCCCGCAGGCCGGATCATTGGCAAGCCCCCCTTCTGCCCCTGCCCGGGCGGAGCCGGGAAAGGCCCCGAATATCATGCCAGATGCCGTGTCGAATCCTGCTGTCGCCCGCTTCCACCCGCCCTCCGCGGCCGCTGGCGGTGCATTCGCGGCCATTGATCTCGGCACCAACAACTGCCGCCTGCTCGTCGGCACCCCCACCCAGTCCGGCACCTTTAGGGTGCTGGACAGCTACAGCCGCGTCGTCCGCCTCGGCGAAGGGCTGGCGGGGGAGGGGCGCCTGTCCGAGGGCGCGATGGAGCGGGCGCTGCTGGCGCTCCAGACCTGCGCGCAGAAGCTGCTGCGCCGGCCGCTGCGGCGGCTGCTCGCCGTCACCACCGAGGCCTGCCGCCAGGCGAGCAACGGCCGCGCCTTCGTCGCCCGCGCCCAGGCCGCCACGGGCCTGCCCATCCGCATCATCACGGCGCGGGAGGAGGCGGAGCTGGCGATGGAATCCTGCGCCCCCCTGCTGCGCCCGCAGGACCGCCGCGCCCTGCTGTTCGACATCGGCGGCGGCAGCACCGAGATCGCCTGGATCCGCGCCGGCGCGGGGGGGCAGGCGGAGCTGATCGGCTATGTCTCTCTGCCGCTCGGCGTCGTCACCCTGGCGGAGCGGGCGGGGCTGTGCTGCTACACGCCGGAGGGTTTCGGCCGGGTGGTGGATGAGGTGACCGAGCAGCTCACCGAGTTCGACCGGGTGCACAGCATTGGCCGCGAGATGCGCGCCGGCGGCGTGCGGCTGATGGGCACCAGCGGCACCGTCACCACCCTGGCCGGCGTCGCCCTGTCGCTGCCGCGCTATTCCCGGCCGCTGGTCGATGGGCGCGTGCTGGACATCGAGGTGGCCGACCAGGCGCTACGCGACCTGTTCCATCTCGGGCGGGAAGGGCTGCGGGCGCATCCCTGCATCGGCCCCGAACGGGCGGATTTCGTCCTGCCCGGCTGCGCCATCTATGCCGCCATCCGCCGGTTGTGGCCCTCCTCCTGCGTCACCGTCGCCGATCGCGGGCTGCGGGAGGGGATGCTGCTGCGCATGATGCGGCAGGAGCGCGCGCCGCCGCGCCGTGCCGCCCACCCGCCCCGCTGGGCCGCCCACCCGGCGCCCTGAGACACTGCTTCTTGAGGAATTGCCTGTCGTGAAGACTCCGACCGGAGCCGGGCGTGGCCTGACCACGCGCCTCCGCACCGCCAAGGGCCGCACCACCGCCAGCCAGAAATGGCTGGAGCGGCAGCTCAACGACCCCTATGTGCGCGCCGCCAAGGCGGCCGGCTGGCGGTCCCGTGCCGCCTTCAAGATCATCGAGCTGGATGAGAAGTACGGCCTGTTCCACCCCGGCCAGCGCGTGGTCGACCTGGGCGCCGCGCCCGGCGGCTGGACCCAGGTGGCGGTGCAGAAGACGGGCGAGCGCGGCAAGGTGGTGGGGCTCGACCTGCTGCCGATGGACGTGATCGCCGGGGCCACCCTGCTGCAGGGCGACTTCCAGGACGCAGCGGTGGAGCAGGCCGTGCTGGACACGCTGGACGGGCCGGCCGACCTCGTCCTGTCCGACATGGCGCCCAACACCACCGGCCACAACGCCACCGACCACCTGCGCATCCTGGGACTCGTCGAGCTGGCGCTGGATTTCGCGGGCAAGGTGCTGGTGCCGGGCGGCGGCTTCGTCGCCAAGGTGTTCCAGGGCGGCACGGAGCGCGACCTGCTGAACCGGCTGAAGCGGGACTTCGCCAGCGTGAAGCACGCCAAGCCTCCCTCCAGCCGCAAGGACAGCGCGGAGATGTATGTGGTGGCCCAGGGCTTCCGCGGCGGGGCCGAGGCTGGCGGGGAGGCGTAGGGCGCGGGGCAGGGTCGCCCGCAGGGCGCGGGGCGGGGTCGCCCGCAGGGCGCGGGGCAGGATCCCCCAATCGTCACGCGCTCGCGGCTTGCGGCGCATGGCGAATCTGGGGTAGGGGGACGCGCCAAGGCTGCGGAACGCGCCGCAAGAGTTGTCCGAAAGGCTCCCGCCATGGCTCCCGACACCATCCCGACCGACGGCCCCGCCGAGCGCGGCGCCGCGCCGCGCCGCACCCTGATCGCCGAGGCCTATGCCTTCGACGACGTGCTGCTCGTCCCGGCCTATTCCACCGTGCTGCCGAACCAGACGGATGTTCGCACCCGCCTGACGCGCGAGATCACGCTGAACATGCCGGTCATCTCGGCCGCCATGGACACCGTCACCGAGGGGCCGATGGCCATCGCCATGGCGCAGGCCGGCGGCATCGGGGTCATCCACAAGAACCTGACGCCGGAAGACCAGGCCGCGCAGGTGCGGCAGGTGAAGAAGTTCGAGAGCGGCATGGTGGTGAACCCCGTCACCATCCACCCCGACCAGACCCTGGCCGAGGCGCAGGCGCTGATGGCGGCGCACCGCATCAGCGGCATCCCCGTGGTGGAGCGCGACAGCAAGCGCCTCGTCGGCATCCTCACCTACCGCGACGTGCGCTTCGCCAACGACCCGAATGTGCGGGTCTATGAGCTGATGACGCGGGAGAACCTCGTCACCGTCACCGCCGACGTCTCGGCCGAGAAGGCGCGCGGCCTGCTGCACAAGCACCGCATCGAGAAGCTGCTGGTGGTGGACGATGCCTATCGCTGCATCGGCCTGATCACCGTCAAGGACATGGACAAGGCGCAGGCCAACCCGAACGCGGCCAAGGACGCCATGGGGCGCCTGCGCGCCGCCGCCGCCACTGGCACCGGCGAGGACGGCTTCCGCCGCGCCGAGCTGCTGATCGCCGCCGAGGTGGACGTGATCGTGGTGGACACGGCGCATGGCCACTCCGCCGGCGTGCTGAAGGCGGTGGAGAAGATCAAGCGCCTGTCCAACAGCGTGCAGGTCATCGCCGGCAACGTGGCGACGCCCGAGGCGGCCGAGGCGCTGGCCGAGGCGGGGGCGGACGCGGTGAAGATCGGCATCGGGCCGGGCTCCATCTGCACCACGCGCATTGTCGCCGGCGTCGGTGTGCCGCAGCTCACCGCGGTGATGGAGAGCGCGGCGGCCGCGCATGAGAAGGGCATCCCCGCCATCGCCGATGGCGGCGTCCGCTCCTCCGGCGACCTCGCCAAGGCGATCGCCGCCGGGGCCGACTGCGTGATGATGGGCAGCCTCTTCGCCGGCACGGACGAGGCGCCGGGCGAGGTGTTCCTCTACCAGGGGCGGTCCTACAAGTCGTATCGCGGCATGGGCAGCCTCGGCGCCATGGCGCGCGGCTCGGCCGACCGCTACTTCCAGGCCGAGGTGCAGGACCAGCTCAAGCTGGTGCCGGAAGGCATCGAGGGGCGCGTCGGCTACAAGGGGCCGGTGGGGCCGGTGATCCACCAGCTCGTGGGCGGGCTGAAGTCGGCCATGGGCTACACCGGCAACGCCACCATCGCCGACATGCAGCGCAACTGCACCTTCCGCCGCATCACCGGGGCCGGGCTGCGCGAGAGCCACGTGCATGATGTCGCCATCACGCGCGAGGCGCCGAACTACCGGCAGGACGGCTGAGCGCGACACAAGGCCGGGGGAAGGAATTCCCCCGGACCCCCATCTTTTTTCTTCGAGTCTGGGCGTGTGCGCCTGGGGTGAGTACATTCCGACATGACACCTTCCGCGCGGATCGCCGCCACGGTGGCGCTGCTGGCCGAGGTGGCCGCCGCGCCGCGCCGCCCGGCCGACGCCACGGCCAACAGCTTCTTCCGCGAGCGCCGCTACATCGGCAGCGGCGACCGCCGCGCGGTGGCCGAGCGCGCCTGGGGCGTGCTGCGCCAGCGCATCCGGCTGGAGTGGCACCTGGCGGCGGGCGGCGTGCCCGTCACGCCGCGCCTGCTGGTGATGGCCCACCTGCTGCTGGTGGAGCGCTGGACGCGCGACGGCGTGCTGCAGGCCTTCTGCGGGGGCCGCTTCAACCCCGCGCCGCCCGACCCGGGCGAGATGAGCGTGATCGAGGCGCTCGCCGGTGCACCCCTGCTCGATGAGGACATGCCCGAGGCGGTGCGCCACAACCTGCCGGGCTGGGCGCTGCCCGGCTTCCAGGCCCGCTTCGGCGCCGAGCTGCCGGCGGCGATGGCGGCGATGGAGCTGGCGGCGCCGCTCGACCTCCGCGCCAACCTGCTGCGCACGACGCGTGAGGCCGCCGCCGCCGCCCTCGCCGCCGAGGGCGTGCCCACCGAGCCGATGCCGTTCTCGCCCTGGGGGCTGCGGATCGCCGACCGCCGGCCGATCCTGGCCAGCAAGGCCTATACCGAGGGGCTGATCGAGATCCAGGACGAGGGCAGCCAGCTCATCGCCCTGCTGACCGGTGCGCGGCCGGGCATGCGCGTGGTCGATTACTGCGCCGGCGCCGCCGGCAAGACGCTGGCGGTGGCCGCCACCATGGGCAACCGCGGCCGCATCGTCGCCTGCGACGTCTCGGCCATGCGGCTGGAAGGCGCGGTGAAGCGCCTGCGCCGCGCCGGCGTGGACAATGCCGAGCGCCACCTGCTGCAGGCCGGCGACCGCTGGGTGAAGCGCCGCGCCGGGCAGTTCGACCGCGTGCTGGTCGATGCGCCCTGCACCGGCACCGGCACCTGGCGCCGCAACCCCGATGCCCGCGCCCGCACGCAGCCGCGCGATCTCGAGGAGCTGGTCACCAAACAGCGAGATATCCTCGAAACCGTCGCGGAACTGGTGCGCCCGGGCGGGCGGCTGGTCTACGCTACCTGCTCGGTGCTGCCCGAGGAGAACGGATTGCAGGTCGAGGCCTTTCTGGCGCGTCACGGCGAGTATGAGGCTGTCCCGGTCGCCGAGGCCTGGAGCGATGCCTTCGCGCCGGCCACGCCGCCTGGCCCGCCGCCTTGCGATGGTCGCTGGATGGAACTCGCGCCACACAGCCATGGCACGGACGGCTTCTTCGCCGCCGTGCTGCGCCGCAAGGAATAGCCCGGCTGGGCGGCGGAACGGGAAGGGATGGGGGCACGCCGATGATCCGCATCCGTAAGGCCCGCCCGGCCGATGCCGCCGCCATCGCAGCCGTCCATATCGAGACCTGGCGCAGCACCTATCCCGGTATCCTGCCCGAGGCCTATCTCGCTGGCCTGTCTCTGCCGCGCGTCGCCGCCTTCTATCAGCGTAGCCTGCTGGAGCGGCGGGAAGGCGCCGCCATGTTCGTCGCCATCGCGGAGCCGGAGACCGGCTGCGGCCCGTCGCAGGTGGTGGGCTTCGCTTCCGGTGCCCGTGCGCGCCGGCCGACCCTGGCGCAGGGCGAGATCGAGACCCTCTACCTGCTGGAGGATTGGCGCGAGCGCGGCGTGGGCCGGCGCCTGATGCGCGCCACGGCGGCGCATCTGGCTGCCATCGGCTGCCGCTCCGCCATGCTCTGGGTGCTGAGCGAGAATCCCGCCCGCTGGTTCTACCAGCATCTCGGCGGGCGCCTGGTCGGCACGGACATGGTGCGAGTCGGCGGCGTGTCCGTGCCGCAGACCGCCCTGCTCTGGGACCCCATCCAGACCCTTCTCCTCTCCACCGCGCGCGCGGATGGTGCCTGAGCCCATGCCCCCGGTCTGCCCGTTTGGGAGAGGGGGTGTTGCAAAAATGTCTCGCCCGATTGAAGCTTCTGCGCCACACCCCGCCGCATGGTTGACGCCAGCGACCCATCCCGGTTCTCTTTTAACCAGAAGGGGTTGCGAGGAGTTAGACAGCCATGGGCCGCGCTCGGTCATGAACACCATCACCCGCGCGCAACTGGCCGAGGCGATCTATGCCCAGGTCGGCCTGTCGCGAAACGAAAGTGCTGCGCTGCTGGAGGATGTGCTGGAGCGCATCTCGGCTGCGCTGGAATCCGGCCGCCCCGTGAAGATTTCCGCCTTCGGCACCTTCTCGGTGCGGCAGAAGGGGATGCGAGTCGGTCGCAACCCGAAAACGGGAGTCGAGGTGCCGATCATGCCCCGGCGCGTCCTGTCCTTCCGCCCCAGCCAGGTGCTCAAGGCCCGGCTCAACGGCGAGGCGGTGCGCGCGGGTGATGAGTGATGCCGGCCATGCCGGCCGCAATGTGGAATTGACCGCATGAATGACGGGGTGCATCCGATGCCAGAGGATCCGGAGGCCACCGGCCGACCGCGCAAGGCCCCGACGGCATTCCGCACCATCAGCGAGGTGGCGGAGGATCTGCAGATTCCGCAGCACGTGCTGCGTTTCTGGGAGACCAAGTTCCCGCAGCTCAAGCCGCTGAAGCGCGGAGGCGGGCGGCGCTACTACCGGCCCGAGGATATCGCCCTGCTGCGGCGCATCGGCGACCTGCTCTACACCCAGGGATACACCATCAAGGGCGTGCAGCGCCTGCTGCGCGACAATGGCGGCGAAGGGGGCGGGGAGGCGGAGGCCGACCTGCCCGAGGCGGAGGGCGCGCCGCACGAGCCCGCCGCGACGGCGCTGCGCGATGCGGTGGCGGAGCTGGAGGCGCTCGCGGCCGAGCTGCGCATCCTCGCCGCCCGCATGGGCCGCTAGCCGCCCCGGGCCAGGGCGGCGGGCGGCCGGTGCCCCGTGGCGGTTTCGCGGGCAGATTAACCCCATCTTCTTCGGGGCAGGGGGTTGAGGCGGGGCGGCACGGGTGCTATGCCCCCGGTCGTCGGAGCCGATACGCTCCAGCCGCCCCGGCTGGTGCTGAAGGCCAGCCGGCATCCTGGCACAGCGGGCAGTAGCGCAGCCTGGTAGCGCATCAGTCTGGGGGACTGGGGGTCGTGGGTTCGAATCCCGCCTGCCCGATACGCCAAGCCAAGGATTGCCGGCCGGTATGCCCTTTCGGGCATCTCCGGCTTCCTGAATGCCCGGCCGCCCTCGCAGGTGGCCGGGCTTTTTCATGTCGCTTTTTCACCTCCGGGGCGCGGCCGGGGGCGGCGTGCCGGCAGGCGCCGCGCCGCGTCGCTCCGCCTTCTTAGCCCTCGCGCAAGCGTGTCATGCTGCGGTGCTTCCAAGACTAGCCACAGAATTGCCGCAAAGTCGGGAATCGTCTAAAATCATTGTCGGTGCACAATGAAGTGCCAGGGATGGTTGCAATGATTCGCGGAGGCATGGTGTTCGATCAGATCGGCCACGAGATCCATGCACGTATTTCCGAGGATACCGCCCCGGCGCGGGCACGCGACCTGGGGCGGGTGGCGGCGGAGCGGGCCATCCAGCAGGTTCTGGCGGGGCAGGAAGCGCCGCAGCGGCGGCGGTGGATCGACATCCTGAAGACCGACTTCCGCAACTACGGCTACGACCTGGTGCACGAGTTCGGCCACCATCATGCGGCGCGGGACGCATGGGAGGCGGTGCACAGCTATCTCCGCCGCCTGTAAGCGGCGCACCGGCCGGCGGCCCCCGCATTCCCCGCCCGCAGATCCTCCCGCGGCGGGCGGGCGCCGCCTGAGGCGGCGCTACAGGCCGGCGAAGAGGTCGGTGGAGAGGTAGCGCTCGGCGAAGGAGGCGGCGATCCCGACGATCAGCTGCCCCTCAATGGCTGGCTCCGCGCCCAGTTCCAGCATGGCATGCAGCACCGCGCCGGAGGAGATGCCGATGGGCAGCCCCTCGGTGCGGGCACAGAGCCGGGCGGCCGCGAAGCTCTCCCGCTCCGTCACCCGCCGCACCGCGTCCAGACGGTGCAGCTCCAGCACCGTGGGGCGGAAGCCCGCGCCGATGCCCTGGATCTCGTGCGGGCCCGGGTCGTCGCCCGAGAGGACGGCGGATTCGGCCGGCTCCACCCCGATCACGCGCATCCCCGCGCGGCGCGGCTTCAGCGCGCGGGCGATGCCGGTGAGGGTGCCACCGGTGCCGACGCCCCCCACCACCACATCCACCAGCCCCGCGCTGTCGGCCCAGATCTCTTCGGCGGTGGTCGCGGCGTGCACCGCCGGGTTGGCGGGGTTGTCGAACTGCCGCGGCATCCAGGCGCCCGGCGTCGCCGCGACGATCGCCTCGGCCCGGGCGATGGCGCCCGACATGCCCTGGCCGGCGGGCGTCAGCTCCACCTCGGCACCCAGCAGGCGTAGCATCTTGCGCCGCTCCACGCTGGCGCCGTCCGGCATGGTGACGATCAGCCGGTAGCCCTTGGCGGCGGCGACGAAGCCCAGCGCGATGCCGGTGTTGCCCGAGGTCGGCTCCACCAGCACCGACTCGCCCGGGTGGATCAGCCCCTCCCGCTCCGCCGCCTCGATCATGGCGAGGCCGATCCGGTCCTTCACCGAGCCGAGCGGGTTGAAGAATTCCAGCTTCAGCGCCAGCCGCGCCTTCAGGCCACGCGCTGCCTCCAGCCGGGGCAGCCGGACCAGGGGGGTGTTGCCGATGGTGCTGAGGATGCTCTCGTGCATCCCGCCGGGCCGGGTGGCGCCGGGCCGGGTGGCGCCGGGAATGGCGCGGGGGGTGTTTCCTTCGGGCATGGGGCGGCTATACCACGTATCGGATGCGTGGTTCAGGGGTGAATGCGATGTTGTTGCGGCGGGATCGGGCGATGACGGCGGTGTCGATCGTGCTGGACGTGGCTTTCCACGCGGGGCGCGGCAGCACCGTGCCGGCGGGCGATATCG
This sequence comes from Teichococcus aestuarii, assembly GCF_042651065.1. Classification (NCBI taxonomy): domain Bacteria; kingdom Pseudomonadati; phylum Pseudomonadota; class Alphaproteobacteria; order Acetobacterales; family Roseomonadaceae; genus Roseomonas; species Teichococcus aestuarii. The sequence continues at coordinate 143,461 of NZ_JBHSCH010000002.1, read as the reverse complement.
CCGACCGCCTGGGCGAGGCGCGCCGGGGTATCGAGCCGGTGCTGCAGGCCCTCTCGCGCGCCGGCATCCTGGGCAGCACGCGCGGGCCGAAGGGCGGCTACCGGCTGGGCCGCGCGGCGCGCGACATCACCCTGGCGGAGGTGGTGGCGGCCGCCACCGGCGGAGACACCGCCGCCGAGCCGGCGCCGCCGCCGCCCTCGCCCCTGCAGGTGCGGGTGATGATGCCGCTGTGGGAGGAACTGGAGGCGGGGCTGCTGGAGGCGCTTTCGGGCCGCACCGTGGCCGAGCTGCTGCGCCGCGCCGCCCTGGCCGGCCTGCAGCGCCCGACGCCGGAGGCGCTGAACTTCGCCATCTGAGGCGGCCGCGAGGCCGCGCGGCAGACCCTGAAAGCTTTGCTTGCAGAGGGCTTTGCGCCTCGTCCATTGTGCGTCGCAATGGTCCCGGAACGGGATCTCGGGGAGCGTGCAATGAAAGGGAGCACAGGGTGACGGACACCATCCTGGAGACGCGCGGCATGACCAAGGAGTTCCTTGGCTTCGTGGCCGTGGGCGACGTGTCGCTCCAGATCCGGCGGGGAAGCATCCATGGGCTGATCGGGCCCAACGGCGCCGGCAAGACGACCTGCTTCAACCTGCTGACCAAGTTCCTGCCGCCGACGCGCGGCGAGATCCGCTTCGACGGGCGCGACATCACCCGCATGAAGCCCGCCGAGGTGGCGCGGCTCGGCCTGGTGCGCAGCTTCCAGATCTCCGCCGTTTTCCCGCACCTGACGGTGCTGGAGAATGTGCGCGTGGCGCTGCAGCGGCAGCGCGGCGGCAGCTTCGATTTCTGGCGTTCCGACCGCGTGCTGCGGCAGCACGATTCGCGGGCGCGGGAGCTGCTCGAGGATGTCGGCCTCTCCTCCTATGCCGCGCTGACGGCGGGGCAGCTGCCCTATGGCCGCAAGCGCGCGCTGGAGATCGCCACCACCCTGGCGCTCGACCCGGTGATGATGCTGCTCGACGAGCCCACCGCCGGCATGACGGCCGAGGATGTGGACCGCATCGTGGCGCTGGTGAAGCGCGTGGCGCAGGGCCGCACCGTGCTGATGGTGGAGCACAACCTGAAGGTGGTCGAAGGCCTGTGCGACACCATCACGGTGCTGACGCGCGGCCGCGTGCTGGCGGAGGGGGACTACGCCACCGTCTCCCGCAACCCCGAGGTCGTCGCCGCCTATCTCGGCACCGATCCCTCCATCGCCGGAGCCGCCGCCCATGGCTGAGCCGCTGCTGAAGGTCGAGAACCTCCAGGCCTGGTATGGCGAGAGCCACATCCTGCACGGCATGGACATCGAGGTGCGGGAAGGGGAGGTGGTGACGCTGCTTGGCCGCAACGGCGCCGGCAAGACCACCACGCTGCGCGCCATCATGGGGCTGGTCGGCCGCCGCAGCGGCAGCGTGCGCTTCGAGGGGCAGGAGCTGGTGGCCGCGCGCAGCGACCGCATCGCCCGCGCCGGAATCGCCCTCTGCCCCGAGGAGCGCGGCATCTTCGCCAGCCTCGACGTGACGGAGAACCTGATGCTGCCGCCCAAGGTGCGGGAGGGCGGCATGGAGCTCGAGGCCATCTACGCCCTGTTCCCGAACCTGAAGGAGCGGGCGCGCAGCCCCGGCACCAAGCTCTCGGGCGGCGAGCAGCAGATGCTGGCCATCGCCCGCATCCTGCGCACCGGCGCCAAGCTGCTGATGCTGGACGAGCCGACGGAGGGCCTCGCCCCCGTCATCGTGCAGCAGATCGGCCGCACCATCCGCGAGATCAAGGCGCGCGGCTTCACCGTGCTGCTGGTGGAGCAGAATTTCCGCTTCGCCCAGACGGTGGCGGACCGGCACTACGTGGTGGAGCATGGCCGCGTGGTCGATGCGGTGAGCAATGCCGAGCTCGCCGGCGCGATGGACCGGCTGCACGACTACCTCGGCGTCTGACTTCTCGGCGTCCGGCCGGCGCCCCGGCCCGGACCGCCACAGGCTTGCACGCCTCCGCCCGGCCGGCGGCGCACTGCGCCGGCGGAGGCACCAGACCCGGCCCCGGGGGACGACAGGGGCATTGGGAGAGAACCGAGACATGGCACAAGATCGCCGCAGCCTGCTGAAGACCGCCGCCGCCGCGGCCATCGCCCCCGCCCTGGGGGCGGGGCTCGCCGGCCTGCCCGGCCGCGCCCGCGCCCAGGGCGCCAACACGCTGAAGATCGGCGTGCTGAACGACCAGTCCGGCGTCTATCGCGAGATCTCGGGGCCCGGCTCCGTGGCCTGTGTGCGGCAGGCGATCCAGGATTCCGGCATCGCCCAGCGCGGGGTGAATGTCGAGGTCGTCTTCGCCGACCACCAGAACAAGGCGGATGTCGGCTCCACCATCGCCCGCCAGTGGATCGACCGCGACGGTGTCGATGTCATCTTCGACGTGCCGAACTCGGCGGTGGCGCTGGCGGTGAACGCCGTCGTCCGCGAGAAGAACAAGGCCTACTTCAACTCGACCGGCGCCACGACCGACCTCACCGGCGCCCAGTGCAGCCCGAACACGGTGCACTGGACCTACGACACCTACATGCTCGCCAAGTCCACCGGCGGCGCCATGGTGAAGACGGGCGGCGACAGCTGGTTCTTCATCACCGCCGACTACGCCTTCGGCCATGCGCTGGAGCGCGACACCACCCGCTTCGTGCAGGCGGCCGGCGGCAAGGTGCTGGGCAATGTGCGCCACCCCCTGCAGTCGACCGACTTCTCCTCCTACCTGCTGCAGGCGCAGCAGAGCCGCGCCAAAGTGATCGGCCTGGCCAATGCCGGCACGGACACCATCAACAGCGTGAAGCAGGCGGCCGAGTTCGGCGTCACGCGGCGCGGCACCAAGATCGCCGTGCTGCTGATGTTCATCAACGACGTGCACAGCCTCGGGCTGAAGGCGGCGCAGGGCCTCGTCTGCACCGAGAGCTTCTATTGGGACCTGAACGACCGCACCCGCGCCTTCACCGGCCGGGTGAAGGGCGCCATGGGCGGCAACTACCCCGCCATGTCGCATGCCGGCTGCTACGCCTCCGTGCTGCACTACCTGAAGGCGGTGGGCGACATGGGCGTGGCGGCGGCCAAGGCCAGCGGCGCCGAGGCGGTGGCGCGCATGAAGGCGATGCCGACCGACGATGACTGCTTCGGGCAGGGCCGCATCCGCGAGGATGGCCGCAAGCTGCACCCCGTCTACCTCTTCGAGGTCAAGAGCCCCGAGGAATCGAAGGGCGCCTGGGACTACTACAAGGTGCTGCAGACCACCCCGGCCGACGAGGCCTGGCGCCCGCTCTCCGAGGGCGGCTGCAGCCTGGTGAAGAGCTGATCCAGCCTCTCCGCAGCCACTCCGGCCGGGTACGCCATGGTGCGCCCGGCCGGACCCTGAAGCCGCTCGCCACGGGAAGTCTCGCCGGTGCTTGAGGAATTGCTCTTCCAGATTGAGCTCGGCCTGCCGCAGATCGTGCTCGGCCTGGTGAACGGCGCCTTCTACGCGCTGCTCTCGCTCGGCCTCGCCGTCATCTTCGGCATGCTGAACGTCATCAACTTCGCCCACGGCGCCCAGTTCATGATGGGCGCCTTCGTCGCCTGGATGCTGCTGAACTGGGTGGGCATCGGCTACTGGCCGGCGCTGGTGCTCTCGCCGCTGATCGTCGGCGCCTTCGGCGTGCTGATCGAGAAGACGATGATCAGCCGCCTCTACAAGCTCGACCACCTCTACGGCCTGCTGCTCACCTTCGGGCTGGCGCTGATCATCGAGGGCATCTTCCGCAACCAGTTCGGCTCCTCCGGCCTGCCCTACGCGCCGCCCGAGGCGCTAGGCGGCCCGCCGGTCGATCTCGGCTTCATGTTCCTGCCGAAGTACCGCCTCTGGGTGGTGGTGGCGGCGCTGGGGATGAGCCTCGCCACCTGGCTCGTCATCGAGAAGACGCGGCTCGGCGCCTATCTGCGCGCGGCCACCGAGAACGCGGCGCTGGTGCAGGCCTTCGGCGTCAACGTGCCGCGCATGGTCACGCTCACCTACGCGGCGGGGGTGGGGCTCGCCGCCTTCGCCGGGGTGCTGGCGGCGCCGATCTACTCGGTGAACCCGCAGATGGGGTCGAGCCTCATCATCGTCGTCTTCGCCGTGGTGGTCATCGGCGGCATGGGCTCCATCCTGGGCTCGGTGGTCACCGGCTTCGGCCTCGGCCTGGTCGAGGGGCTGACCAAGGTGTTCTACCCCGAGGCCAGCTCCACCGTCATCTTCGTCATCATGGCCATCGTGCTGCTGGCGCGGCCGGCCGGCCTGTTCGGGAGGGCCTGAGCCATGGCCGGTGGTCACGCATCCACGGCGCCGGCGATGCTGGCGCCCGAATCCCCCGGGCTGCTCGGCCTCTCGGGCTTGGGCTTCAACCGGGCGCAGAGCATCGCCTTCCTGGTGATGCTGGCGGCGCTGCTGGTGGGGCCGTTCCTGCTCTACCCCGTCTTCCTGATGAAGCTGCTCTGCTTCGCCCTCTTCGCCTGCGCCTTCAACCTGCTGATCGGCTATGTCGGACTGCTCTCCTTCGGGCACGCCATGTTCTTCGGCATGGGCGGCTATGTCGCGGCCCATGCCGCCAAGGTGTGGGGCCTCACGCCGGAGCTGGCCATCCTGGCCGGCGGCGTGGTGGGGGCGGGGCTTGGCGTGGTGGCGGGCTGGATCGCCATTCGCCGCCAGGGCATCTACTTCGCCATGATCACCCTGGCGCTGGCGCAGATGGTCTATTTCTTCTGCCTCCAGGCGCCCTTCACCGGCGGCGAGGACGGCATCCAGCGCGTGCCGCGCGGCGCGCTGCTCGGCGTGGTGGACCTCAGCCGCGACATGTCGCTCTACTGGGTGGTGGCGGCGGTCTTCCTGGCCGGCTTCCTGCTCATCAACCGCATCGTCCACTCGCCCTTCGGCCAGGTGCTGACGGCGATCCGCGAGAACGAGCCACGCGCCACCTCGCTCGGCTACCGGACGGACGACTACAAGCTGGTGGCCTTCACCCTCTCCGCCACCCTGGCCGGCATCGCCGGCGGCACCAAGGCGTTGCTCTTCGGCATCGCCACCCTCACCGATGTCTACTGGGCGATGTCCGGCGAGGTGGTGCTGATGACGCTGGTGGGCGGGCTCGGCACGGTGTTCGGCCCGGTGGTGGGGGCGGCCGTCATCGTCACCATGCAGAACTACCTGGCCGAGTTCGGCGCCTGGGTGACGGTGATCCAGGGCGTCATCTTCGTCGCCTGCGTGCTGGCCTTCCGCGCCGGGGTGGTGGGCGAGCTGGGCCGGGTGCTGAAGGTGCGCCTGTAGGCGGCGGGCGGGGCGGCGCGCCCCGCCCCTCAGGAGATCAGCGCCTGCGACAGGTCGGCGGCGTTGCGGATGTTGCTCTGCATCTGCTGCGCCGCCTCGTTGATGCCCTGCAGGCTCTGGCTGATGGCCCCCACCGCCCCGGCGGCCTGCGTCATGTTCTCGGCCATCTGCCGCGTGGTCATGCTCTGCTCGTCCACCGAGCTGGAGATGGCGGTGGCGATGTCCGAGATCGCCTCGATCCGCTGCGCCACGGAGCGGATCGCCCCCACCGTCTGCTCCACCGCGCTGCGCATCTGGCCCACCTGGCTGCTGATCTCGCCGGTGGCCTTGGCGGTCTGGCTGGCGAGGTTCTTCACCTCGGAGGCCACCACGGCGAAGCCCTTGCCGGCCTCGCCGGCGCGCGCCGCCTCGATGGTGGCGTTCAGCGCCAGCAGGTTGGTCTGCCCGGCGATGGCGGCGATCAGCCCCAGCACCTCGCCGATGCGGTCGGCCGCCTGCACCAGATCGGCCACCGTCACCGAGGCGCGCTCCGCCTCCGCCTGGCCGGCGAGGGACACCTCCGAGGCGCTGCGCACCTGCCGGTTGATCTCGGAGACGGAGTTCGCCATCTCATCCGCCGATTGGGCGATGGTCTGCACCTTGCCCAGGGTCTCGCCGGTGGAGCGGGCCGCGGCCTCCGCGCGGTGCAGGGTCGTCTCGGCCGCCCTGGAGATGCCGGACAGCTCCCCGGCCACCTCCTGCCCCATCTGCAGGCGGCGCTGCCGGGCCTGTACCGTGGCGGTGATGTCGGTGGCGTATTTCACGATCTTCATCAGCCGGCCGCAGGGCGCGAAGATCGGGTTGTAGATGGCCTGGATCCAGATCTCGCGGCCGCCCTTGGCCCGGCGCCGGAACTCGGCCGCCTGGTACTGGCCGTTGCGCAGCGCCTGCCAGAAGGCCTCGTAGGCGGGCAGGCGCTGCTCCTCCGGGTGCATGAACATGGAGTGGTGCTGGCCCACGATCTCGTCCAGCCGGTAGCCCGTGGCGGCGAGGAAATTCTCGTTCGCGGTGAGCACCTTGCCCGACAGGTCGAACTCGATGACGGCGCGGGAGCGGTGGATGGCGGCGATCTGCCCCGCATGGTCCGCCGCGAGCATCTTGCTGGCCGTGATGTCGGTGGCGAACTTCATGATGCGCGCCGGCCTGCCGCAGCGGTTGAGCACCGGGCAGTAGGAAGCCTGGATCCAGACCTCGCGCCCGCCCTTGGCGATCCGCCGGAACTCGGCGCTCTGGAAGCGGCCCGCCCGCAACTCCCGCCAGAACAGCTGGTAGGCGGGGTCCGACTGCGCGCCCGGCTCCATGAACATGCTGTGCGGCCGGCCGCGAATCTCCTCGATCGTGTAGCCCATGGCCCGCAGGAACAGGTCGTTGGCCCCGAGGATGGTGCCGTCGAGCTGGAATTCGATCACTGCCTGGCTGGCCTGGACGGCGGCCATGCGGGCCGCCGCGCTGGGGGGGAGGGCGGCGCAGATCGTATCGAGCATGGCTACCTCGGGGGAGAGAAAGTGGCGCGAGGCTATGCCCGGGGACGGTAAAGGATTCTGAACGTGTGGCGCTTGAGCCTCCGGCAGGTGTGGCGCATGGGCCTCCGGCCCGGCAGTCCTGGTGCTGCCCGCCGCGCCTATCCCGTGCTCCGCGCCAGCACCAGCCGCAGCGCCCGGTCCGCCAGCAGCGCCAGCCAGGCGGTGAACACGGCGCCCTGCGCCACCCAGGCCATGTTGCCATTGGCCAGCCCGGTGACGATGGGCGTGCCCAGGCACTGCGCCCCGGCCACGGCCCCCACCGCCGTGGTGGCGATCGAGAGCACGACGGCGACGCGCAGCCCCGCCTGGATCACCGGCAGCGCCAGCGGCAGCTCCACCCGCGCCAGGATGCCCGCACGCCCCATGCCGGTGCCGCGCGCGGCATCCAGCACGCCGGGCGGCACGGCATCGAGCCCGGCCACGGCGCCGCGCATCACCGGCAGGCTGGCATAGAGCACCAGCGCCAGCAGCGTCGGCGCCGCGCCGAAGCCCAGCAGCGGCAGGGCGAGCGCGATGACCGCCACGGGCGGGATGGCCTGGGCCAGGGAGAACACCGCGTCCAGCAGCGGCCGCAGCCGCTGCCCGCCCGGCCGCGTGGCCAGGATACCGGCGCCGAGGCCGATGGCGCCGGCGATGGCCGCGGCGCCGAGCGAGAGCATCAGGTGCTCGCCCAGCAGGGTGAACCAGCCCTGGCTCTCCCACACGGGCCGGGCGATGCCGGGGAACAGCCAGCGCCACAGCCCCTCCGCCCGCGGCGCCGCCCACAGCGCCAGCAGGAAGGCGGCGGCCTGCGCCAGCAGCCAGAGGAGCGGCCGGCTCACGCCGCGCGCACCAAATCGGCCCAGTGCAGCGTGCCGCCGGGGAAGCCGGCCTCGGCCGGCACGGCGAGGCGGTCGGCGCCCTGTTCCAGCATCAGCATCAGCGCCTGCTTCAGCGAGGCGGCGGCGGGCAGCACGGGCAGGCCGTCCTCCGCGTCCTCGTCGCGGGCGAGGCGGGCGGCGGGCAGGGTGCCGAGGCGGTGGAAGGCCAGGCTCTCCTCGCCGAACAGGCGGCGCACGCTGCGGTCCGAGCCATCCTCCAGCACCCGCGCCGGGCGGCCATGCGCGGCGAGCCGGCCCTCCTCCAGCACCGCCAGATGATCGGCCAGCGCCAGCGCCTCCTCCACGTCATGGGTGACGAAGAGGATGGTCTTGCCGGTGCTGGCATGGATGCGGCGCAGCTCCGCCTGCAGGTCGCGCCGCGTGCCGGGGTCGAGGGCGGAGAAGGGCTCGTCCATCAGCAGCAGCGGCGGGTCGGCGGCCAGCGCCCGCGCCAGCCCCACGCGCTGCGCCTGCCCGCCCGAGAGCTCGTGCGGGAAGCGGGCGCGGAAGCGCTCCGGCTCCAGTCCCACCAGCGCCAGCAGCTCGTCCACCCGCGCGGCGGCGCGCTCCGGCGCCCAGCCCAGCAGGCGCGGCACGGTGGCGATGTTCTCCGCCACCCGCCAGTGCGGGAACAGCCCGACCGACTGGATGACATAGCCGATGCCGCGCCGCAGTGCCTCCGGCTCGGCCTGCGCCACGTCCCGCCCCGAGACCAGCACGCGGCCGGCGCTGGGCTCGACGAGGCGGTTGACCATGCGCATCAGCGTGGACTTGCCGGAGCCGCTCTCGCCGAGCAGCACGCAGATGCTGCCCGTGGGCACCTCCAGCGTCACCCGGTCCACCACGGCGCGGTCGCCATAGCGGCGGGAGACCCCCTCGAAGCGGATCATCGCGGCACCTCCAGCGCCGATTGCAGCGCGGCCAGCAGGGCGTCCACCAGCAGCGAGAGCGCCACCACCGGCAGCACGCCGAGCAGGATGAGGTCGGTGGCGAGCTGGCCAATGCCCTGGAACACCAGCGCGCCGAGGCCGCCGCCGCCGATCAGCGCCGCCAGCGTGGCCAGCCCCACCGCCTGCACCGCCGCCACCCGCAGCCCGCCCAGGATGACGCCGCGCCCGAGCGGCAGGCGCAGGCGCAGCAGGGTCTGGCGCGCGGTCAGCCCCTGGCCGCGCGCGGCATCCAGCAGCGCGGGCCCCGCGACGCGCAGCCCGGCCAGCAGGGCGCTGGCCAGCGGCAGCAGCAGGTAGGCCGAGATGGCCAGCATGGCCGGCGCCGGCCCGATGCCACCCACCCCCCAGGCGCGCAGCCCGGGGAAGGCCGCCGCCAGCGCCGCCAGCGGCCCCATCAGCAGGCCGAACAAGGCGATGGAGGGGATCACCTGGAAGCCGTTGGCCACCGCCATCAGCACCGCCTCCAGCCGCGGGCGGGAGAGCGCCAGCAGGCCGAGCGGCACCGCCAGCGCCAGGGCGAGCGCCAGCGCGCCGCCGGCCAGCAGCAGGTGCTGGCCGAGGGCGGCACGGATCTCGGCCCCGCGCGCCGCCGCCTCCCGCACCACGGAGAGGCCGTCGAGCAGCCCGGCCGCCAGCAGCCCGGCGGCCCCCAGCGCGGAGAGCAGCAGGAAGCGCGCCGGCGTGCCGCCGCGCCCGGCGGCGCAGCTTCCCGCCGCCAGCGCCAGCAGCAGCACCGCCAGCCACGGCCCGGCCGCCGGCATGGCGCGCGCCAGCGGCGAGACGCCCTCCAGCGCCATGCCGGCGCCGAGGCCGAGGGTCGCCAGCAGCGCCGTCAGCGCCAGGGCGGCGGCGGCCTCGGCCCAGGGCAGCAGCCGCTCCCGCCGCGCCAGCAGCAGCACGGCCAGGCAGGCGAACAGGAAGGCTCCTAGCCCCAGCGTCACGCCCGGCGTCATCGGCAGGGCGGCGGGGCGGGGGCTGAGCAGCCGGTTCGGCGCCAGCGAGAGCCAGCCGAGCAGGAAAGGGCACACCGCCGCCCCCGCCGCCAGCAGCGCCATGGCGGTGGCCTCGCGCCGCGGGGCGGCGGGCTCGGGCGCGGCGCGGGCGGCGAGGGCGGCCGGTCGCAGCGGCATGATCAGCGCGCGAGGCCGAGGCCGCGCAGATGCGCCGCGGCCACCTGCCGCGCCGGCTGCCCCTCCACCACGATGCGGGCGTTCAGCGTCTGCAGCGTCTCCAGCGAGAGCGAGGCGAAGAGCGGGTCGAGCCATTCGCCGAGCTTCGGCAGCCGCTCGGCCACCGCCTGCCGCACCACGGGGGCAGGCTGGTAGACGATCTGCGCGCCCTTCGGGTCCTCCAGCACCACCAGCTCCAGCGCCTGGATGGCGCCGTCCGTGCCATAGACCATGGCGGCGTTGACGCCGTTGAGCTTCTCGGCGGCGGCGCGCATCGTCACCGCCGTGTCGCCGCCCGAGAGCACCAGCAGCCGCTCGGGCGGCAGGGTGAAGCCATAGGCCTTCTGGAAGGAAGGCAGCGCCGCCGGGCTCTCGACGAACTCGGCCGAGGCGGCGAGCTTGAAGGCGCCATCCGCCTTCAGGTGGCGCGCCAGATCGTCCAGGCTCTTCAGGCTGGCCTGCTTCGCCAAGTCCTGGCGCACGGCGATGGCCCAGGTGTTGTTGGCCGCCGCAGGCTTCAGCCAGACCAGCTTGTTCCGCTCGGCGTCCAGCCGGCGCACCGTCTCGGCCGCCTGGGCGGCGTTGTGCCAGGCTGGGTCATCCTCCCTCTGGAAGAAGAAGGCGCCATTGCCGGTGTATTCGGGGTAGAGGTCGATCTCGCCAGCGATCAGCGCCTCGCGGACGATGCGCGTCGGGCCGAGTTGCAGGCGGCGCTGCACCGGCACCTTCTGCGCCTCCAGCACCTGGGCGATCATCTCGCCGAGCAGCGCGCCCTCCGTGTCCAGCTTGGAGCCGATGGTGATGGGGCGGTCCTGCGCGCGCGGGGCGCGGGGCAGGGCGAGCGCGAGGCCGGCGGCGGCCAGCCCCAGCGCGGCGCGGCGCTTGAGGGGGGCGGAGGGCAGGGCGGGCGGCAGGGTCATCGGGTCGTCTCCGGAAGCGGTGGGGGCGGTGCCGCTGCGGCAACGCGGCGGCGGCGCGGGAGTGTCAGGCCGCGTCGGCGGAGGCGGCTTCCCGCGAAGTGGTGGCGAAACGGCGGCAGGGAAGCCTCCTCGTCCTGCCCCATGCCTGCCATGCTGGTGCTGGCTATGCCGGCCGGGGGCGGATGCATCCTGCCATGCTGCCGGGCGCCCCCCCGCCTTGCCAAGCCGGAGCGCGGCCCGGCCGTGGCCCGGATTGTGCAAGTTTCCGGCACCATGCCCCTGCCTCTCCCCCTTCCAGCCGGCGCCGGTGCCGGCCCATGAACTCGCCGGCGCCCGAGGTCATCGACCTCTCCATTACCTTCCGCCTCGCCGGGAGGGAGATCGGCGAACTGCCGGCCGAGGCGCGGCGCCGCCATCGCCGCGCCCGAGCAGGTGCGCATCCCCGAGGCGGCGCGGCGCGCGGCGGAATATCCGCGCCAGCTCTCGGGCGGCATGCGGCCGGCCGCCTGGCCATGGCCGGGCTTGCTGGCGGGGCTGGTGTTCATCGCCGTGGCGCTGCCGGCCATCGCCATCTCGGCCACGCCGATCTTCATGCGCCTGGCGCGCGGCATGGCGTTGGCGGCCAAGGCGATGGACCGGGGGGAGGCCGTCCGCGCCATGGGCAACCCGCCGCTGCTGGTGCGGGGCACGCTGGCCATCGCGGAGGCGATCATCGCCGAGGCCTCGTTCTCCTTCCTCGGCCAGCAGCCGCCCGTGCCTCCTGGGGCTCGATGCTGAACGCGGCGCAGCGCATCCTCACCCAGGCGCCGTGGATGTCGGTCTATCCCGGCCTCGCCATCTTCCTGGTGGTGCTGGCCTTCAACCTTGTGGGCGACGGGCCACGCGCCGCGCTGGACCCGCGCGGCGGCCGGGCGGATTTTGCTTGCGGAGCACCGCCCGGCCACCGGACCATGGCGCCATGCGCGCCGCATTGCTGCCCCTGCTCCTGCTGGCCCTGCCGCTGCTGCCTCCCGGGGTGGCGGAGGCGCAGCGCCCCGCCACCGCCGAAGCCCGCAAGGCGGAGGTCGAGCGCCTGCTGGACGCACTGCCCGCGGCGCCGGACGAGGTGGCGGGCGCCGCCCTGGCCGCGCGCATCCGCACCCTCTGGGCGCAGGGTGCCTCGCCCGCCGTGACGCTGCTGCTCCAACGCGGCCGGCGCAACCTGGAGGCCGAGGCCCCGGCCGACGCGGTGGAGGATTTCGACGCCGCCATCACCCTGCAACCCGGCCATGCCGATGCCTGGCTGATGCGCGCCCAGGCGCTGGCCGCCCTGGGCGACATGCAGGCCGCCATGAGCGACCTGCAGCAGGTGCTGGTGCTGCAGCCGCGGCACTTCGTGGCGCTGGCGCTGCTCTCCTCGCTGCGCGAGCAGGTGGGGGACAGGCAGGGCGCGCTGCGCGCGATGGAGGAGGCGGTGAGCCTGCACCCGACCCTGCCGGGCGCGGCGGAGCGGCTGCGCGCCCTGCACGACAAGGTGCACGGCACCGGCACCTGAAGCGCCGTGCCGCGGCAACGGCCGGATGGCCGCTCCCGCCCGGCCCGTGCGACACATCCCGCCATGAGCCCCGACACCGGAACCTCCACGGACATCGCCATGGACAGCGTCACGGACCTCCCGGCGGAACAGCAGGCCGACCGGCTCTGGTCCGCCCTGCAAGGCCGCCAGCCCAATCCCGGCATGCTCTATGCCGTGACCACGCAGGGCGTCTATTGCCGGTTCGGCTGCCCCTCCCGCCTGCCGCTGCGGCGGAACGTGCGCTTCTTCGCCGATTGCGCGGGCGCCGAGGCGGCGGGCTTCCGCGCCTGCCGCCGCTGCGACCCGCGTGGCGAGCGCGCCGCCCTGCAGGCCGAGGCGGTGCGCGCCGCCTGCGCGCTGATCGAGGAAGCGGAGACCCTGCCGCCCCTGGCGGTGCTGGCCGCCCGCGCCGGCTACGCGAAGCACCACTTCCTGCGCCTGTTCCGCGCGGTGACCGGCCTCACCCCCGGCGCCTATGCCGACGCGGTGAAGGCACGCCGCCTGCAAGCCGCCCTGGCCGGGGGCACCCGCGTGGCCGATGCGGTGGCGGAGGCCGGCTTCGGCAGCGAGAGCCGTGTCTATGAGCGACCCGGCCGGCTGCTCGGCATGACGCCCGGCGCCGCCCGGCGTGGCGGGGCGGGGGAGGAGATCCGCTACGCCTTCACGGAATCGCCGCTCGGCCTGCTGCTGGTGGCGCGCACGGAGAAGGGCCTCTGCCGCATCGCCTTCGGCCCGGATGAGCCGACGCTGGAGGGGGAGCTGGCCGCCCGCTTCCCACAGGCGCGATTGCTTCCGGGCGACGGAGCCATGGCGGCGGAACTGCGCGCCGTGGTCGCGCTGATCGAGGAGCCGCACGCCGCCCGCGCCCTGCCGCTGGATCTGCGCGGCACCGCCTTCCAGCACCGCGTCTGGCAGGCGCTGACGGACATCCCGCCCGGCCGCACCACCACCTATTCCGATCTGGCGGCGCGCATCGGCCAGCCGCGCGCCGTGCGGGCGGTGGCGGCGGCCTGCGGCGCCAACCCGGTGGCGCTGGCGGTGCCCTGCCACCGCGTGATTGGCCGGGACGGCAGCCTCACCGGCTACCGCTGGGGCCTGCCGCGCAAGCGCGCCCTGCTCGACCGCGAAGCGGCAAGCTGACAGAAAAAAGATGGGGGTCCGGGGGAATTCCTTCCCCCGGCCTTGCCTTTTCTACTTCACCACGGCCACGCGCAGCGCGTTGGTCGTCCCCGGCGTCCCGAAGGGCACGCCGGCGGTGACCACCACCTCATCCCCCGTGCTGGCGAAGCCTTCCGCCTGGGCCGCGCGCACTGCCTTGTGCACCATGTCCGTCATCGAGTGCGGCTCGGCCGAGAGCAGGGGGTGGACGCCCCACACCACCGCCATGCGGCGCGAGGTGGCCTCGCTGGAAGTCAGGCCCAGGATCGGGCTGCCGGGCCGCTCCCGCGCCACGCGCAGCGTGGTGGAGCCGGTGGCGGTAAAGGTGGCGATCACCTCCGCCTCGATCGTCTCGGCCACCTGGCGGGCGGCGGCGGCGATGGCGCCGGCCGAGTTCTTCTCCGGCGCGGGGCGGGCGGCATCAGTGATCTGGCGCCAGCCATCATCCTGCTCCACGCGGGTCAGGATGCGGTCCATCATGTTCACCGCCTCGAAGGGGAACTGACCGGCGGCGCTCTCGGCCGAGAGCATCACCGCGTCCGCCCCGTCGAACACGGCGGTGGCGACGTCGGAGGCCTCGGCGCGGGTGGGGGCGGGGGCGGTGATCATGCTCTCCAGCATCTGCGTCGCCACCACCACCGGTTTGCCGAGGGCGCGGGCGGCGCGGACGATGCGCTTCTGGATCAGCGGCACCTCCTCGGGCGGGCATTCCACGCCGAGGTCGCCGCGCGCCACCATGACGCAGTCGGTGAGCGCCAGAATGCCCTCGAGATTCTCGACCGCCTGGGGCTTCTCCATCTTCACCATCACCCAGGCGCGGCCATCGGCGATGGCCTTGGCCTCGGCCACGTCCTCGGGGCGCTGCACGAAGGAGAGGCCGACATACTCGATGCCGAGCGGCAGCACGAAGTCGAGGTCGGCACGGTCCTTCTCGGTCAGCGCCGGGATGGGCAGCGCCACGTCCGGCACGTTCACGCCCTTGCGGTCGGAGAGCGGGCCGCCGACCAGGATCTCGGTCTCCAGGTGGTCGTCCCGCTTGTGCACCACGCGCAGGCGCAGCTTGCCGTCATCGAGCAGCAGGGTGGTGCCGATGCGGGCCGCGTCCATGATCTCGGCATGCGGCAGCTGCACGCGGCGCACGTCGCCCGGCGTGGCGCTCATGTCGAGGCGGAAGCGCTGGCCGGTCTGCAACTGCACCCGCCCGCCCTGGAACCGCCCGACGCGCAGCTTCGGCCCCTGCACATCGGCCAGGATGCCGATGGGCCGGCCCACCTTCTTCTCCAGCGCGCGGATCATCTCGATGCGCGCCGCGTGGTCCTCGTGGCTGCCATGGCTGAAGTTGAGCCGGAACACGTCGGCGCCGCCGCGGTAGAGGCGCTCCAGCACCTCCGGCGTGGAGCTGGCCGGGCCCAGCGTGGCGACGATCTTGGTGCGGCGGTGGCGGCGGAGCGGGATGCGCGGCGGCAAGGGAGTATCCTTCTGTCTCGGGCTTCAGCCCGGCATGAGAGGAAAGGCCGGGCAGTTTGAGCCCGGCACATGGCGGCAGAGGCGCCGTCAGGCAATCAGGATGGCACGGAAGTCGTTAACATTCGTCAGTGTCGGCCCGGTGACGATGGTATCGCCCAATCCGTGAAAAAGGCCGAAGCTGTCATGCGCCGCCAGCAGCGCGCGCGCGTCGAGCCCGGCCGCCGTGGCGCGGGCCAGCGTGTCGGGCGCGGCGATGGCGCCGGCATTCTCCTCCGAGCCGTCGATGCCGTCCGTGTCGCCCATCAGCGCCCAGGTGCCGGGCTGGCCGGCGGCGGCGAGGGTGAAGCCCAGCAGGCATTCCCCGTTGCGCCCGCCGCGGCCGCCACCGGGGCGCCCCTGGGGCGTGCCGGGGCGGATGGTCACCGTGGTCTCGCCGCCGGAGAGCAGCAGGGCGGGCGCCGCCACAGGGTGGCCATGGGCGCGGACGCTGCGGGCGATGCCGGCCAGCGCCGTGCCCAGCACCGCCGCCTCGCCCTCCAGCGCATCGCCCAGCAGCAGGGGGGTGAGGCCCAGGGCGCGCGCCTCGGCGGCGGCGGCTTCCAGCGCCATCTGCGGCGTCGCGATCATGCGGAATTCGGCGCCGGCCAGGCGCGGGTCGCCGGGCTTGGGCGTCTCGTCGGCGGCGGCCGCGAGATGCGCGGCCACGGCGGGCGGCAGGCCGATGCCGTAATGCGCCACGATGCCACGCGCCTCGGCGAAGCTCGACGGGTCCGGCACGGTGGGGCCGGAGGCGATGACGGTGGGATCGTCCCCCGGCACGTCGGAGATGGCCAGCGTCAGCACCCGCGCGGGATGCGCCGCCGCCGCCAGCCGCCCGCCCTTGATGGCGGAGAGGTGGCGGCGGACGCAGTTCATCTCGTGGATGGTGGCGCCGGAGGCGAGCAGGGCGCGGTTGACCGCCTGCTTGTCCTCCAGCGTCAGCCCCTCGGCGGGCAGCGCCATCAGCGAGGAGCCGCCGCCCGAGATCAGCGCCAGCACCAGGTCGTCCGCCGTCAGGCCCTGCACGGCGCGCAGCACCTCGGCGGCGGCGGCGGCGCCGGCGGCGTCCGGCACCGGGTGGCTGGCCTCGACCACGCGGATGCGGGCCGTGGGCACCGCATGCCCGTAGCGGGTGATGACGAGGCCGGAGAGATCGGCCCCCGGCCAGGCGGCCTCCACCGCCGCCGCCATCACCGCGGCCGACTTGCCGGCGCCCACCACCACCACCCGCCCGCGGGGCTGCGGCGGCAGGTGGCTCGCCAGGATGGCGCGCGGGTCGGCGGCGCGGATGGCGGCGTCGAACACGCGCCGCAGCGCGGCTCGGGCGGTGGCGTCGGTCCAGTTCATCGGTGGTGGGTGCTCCCTGGCGTGGCGGCGCATTCTGGCCCCTGGGCTCCGCGAGCGGAAGCCGTGCCGGCCATGGCGGGCAGGGCGGGGCGGAAAAGGCCGGGGGCTTTTCCGGGAACCGGAGCGCGGGAGGGCCGGTTCATCGTCGGCGACTGTTCACAACGGAAGGGACAACCCCGTGACCAACCAGAACAGTTCGAACCGTGGCTTCGCGTCGATGGATTCGGACAGGCAGCACGAAATCGCCTCCAGGGGCGGGCAGAGCGTGCCGCCCGGGCAGCGCAGCTTCTCCCGGGACCCTGCGCTGGCCGCCGAGGCGGGCCGCAAGGGCGGCCAGAAGAGCGGGGGCAACTTCGCCAACAACCCGCAGCGGGCTTCTGAGGCGGGGCAGAAGGGCGGGCAGGCCAGCGGCGGCAATTTCGCGCAGGACCGGGAACGCGCTTCGGAAGCCGGCCGCAAGGGCGGGCAGAACAGCGGCGGCCGCTGACGGCGGCCTGCCTGCGGCGGAAAGCGGAAAACGGCAAAGGGGGCACGACGCCCCCTTTTCGCATGGAGAACAGGGCGATGCGCGAGAAAGAGGCACCGGTGCAGACCGACCGCCTGCGGCACGAGATCGACAGCGGCCGCACCGGAGACAAGGTGGCGTTCCACGACCCCGCCGCCGCGCCGCTCGGCGCCGATGACGAGGCGGCCGGCGTTTCGCCCACCCTCGAGCAGGTGGCGCAGGCCCGGAGGCTGGAGACGCAGCAGCCCGGCAATGCCGTCGGGCTGGCGCGGGGCGGCAGCATCGAGCAGACCGTCGGCCCGGGCAGCCGCTCCCGACTGGGCCTCGCCCTGATCGGGGGCGGGGTGGCTGTGCTGGTCCTGGTGGCCCTGGCCCTGATCATCGGCTGACGGCCCGCCGCCAGGGCGGGCCGCCGGCCGTCCGCCGGCCCGGTCAGGCGGCGCGGCGCGCCACCTCCTCCGGGCTCAGGCGCACCAGCGCCTCGTAGTCGCGCAGCAGCGTCTCGGTGATGGCGCCGGGCGTGTAGCTGTGCTCGCCGATCACCCGCACCGGAGTCACCTCGGCCGCCGTGCCGGCCAGGAACACCTCGCTGGCCTGCCCGATCTCCTCCAGCCGGATGGTGCGCTCCACCACCTTGATCTGCTTCTGCCGCGCCAGCCCCATCACCGTGCGGCGGGTGATGCCGTCGAGGAAGCAGATGGGCGTCGGCGTGTGCAGCTCGCCGTCGAAGACGAAGAAGGCGTTGGCGCCGGTCGCCTCCGCCACATCCCCCTTGTAGTCCAGCATCAGCGCGTCGTCGTAGCCCTGCGCCTCGGCGGCGTGCTTCGAGAGCGTGCCGATCATGTAGAGGCCGGCGGCCTTGCTGGCGGTTGGCGCCGTGTCGGGCGCCGGGCGGCGCCAGGGCGCCATGCCGAGGCGCACGCCCTTCATGCGGTTGTCGCCGAACAGGTTCGGCCAGGCCCAGGTGGCGATCGCCAGATGGATCTTCGTCTGCTGCGCCGAGACCGCCAGCATCTCCGAGCCGCGCCAGGCGAGGGGGCGGATATAGGCGTCGGTCAGGCCGTTCTTCTGCATCACGGCGATGCAGGCGGCGTCGATCTCCTCGGCGGTGTAGGGGATCTCGAAGCCGAGGATGCGGCCGGAGGCGATCAGCCGCTCCGTGTGCTCGCGCAGCTTGAAGATATTTCCGCCATAGGCCCGTTCGCCCTCGAACACACCGCTGGCATAATGCAGCCCGTGGGTCAGGACGTGCAGCTTGGCATCCCGCCAGGGGACCATCTGGCCGTCCATCCAGATCCAGCCGTCACGGTCGTCAAAGGGAACCAGCGCCATGTGTGCCATCCTCCGGCTCTTGTCTGCGCAACATAATTGCGCTGAATAAGGCGACGGTAAAATTACCCGTTCGATGTGTCAATGACGCTGACCCAACAGGGAAGCATGACTGCAATGCCTGAAGCACCGGACGCGAAGCCCGTGGGCGCTGGACGCCAGCTCCTGTTCCTGCGCGAGGAGGAGCTCCGGCTCGCCCAGGACCTGCTGTTCTTCGGCTATCGCGACTTCACCGCCGGCCCCGACGCCATCCTGGCCGAGCTCGGCATGGGCCGGGCGCATCACCGCGTGCTGCACTTCGTCGGCCGCCGCCCCGGCATCACGGTGGGCGAATTGCTGGCGATCCTCGGCATCACCAAGCAGTCGCTGGGCCGGGTGCTGAACCCGCTGGTGGAGGAGGGCTATGTTGTGCAGGCACCTGGGCGCAACGACCGCCGCCAGCGCCTGCTTTCGCTGACCGAGAAGGGCGAGGCGCTGGAGAAGCGCCTGTTCGAGCGGCAGCGGGAATGGGTGATGCGCGCCTACCGCGAGGCCGGGCCGGTGGCGGTGGAGGGGTTCCGCCGCGTCATGCGCGGGCTGATGGGCCCCGAGGCCCGCGCCCAGCTCGACCGCGCCCTGCCCGAGGTGGCGCGCCCGGCCGGCGCCAAGCCCCGGAGCGCGGCATGAGCGGCGCAGGGCCGGGCGGCGGCGCCGAGCCGCACCTGCTGGTGGTGGATGACGATGCGCGGCTGCGCAACCTGCTGCAGCGCTTCCTCTCGGAGCAGGGCTTCCGCGTCAGCGCGGCGGCCGACGCCGCGGCGGCGCGCCAGGCGTTGCAGGCCATGGCCTTCGACCTGCTGGTGGTGGATGTGATGATGCCCGGCGAATCCGGCCTCGACCTCACCGAGGGGCTGCGGCGGGAGGGGCACGAGGTGCCGATCCTGATGCTCACCGCCGCCGGCGCGCCGGACGACCGCATCGCCGGCTTCGAGCGCGGCGCGGACGACTACCTGGCCAAGCCCTTCGAGCCGCGCGAGCTGGCGCTGCGCATCCGCACCATCCTGCGGCGGGTGGCGCCGGCGCTGCCGGCCAGCCTGCCGCTGGCGCCGGTGCAGCTCGGCCCCCACTGGTTCGACCCCGAGCGCGGCGAGCTGCGCGGCCCCGATGGCAGCCAGCGCCTGACCGGCGGCGAGGCGGCGCTGCTCTCGGCGCTGGCCCGCCGCGCCGGCGAGGTGCTGACGCGCGAGGAGATCGCCGCCGCCCTCGGCACGCCAGAGGCGGGGGAGCGCGCCATCGACGTGCAGGTGACCCGCCTGCGCCGCAAGATCGAGCCCGACCCGCGTGAGCCGCGCTTCCTGCAGACGGTGCGGCACCGCGGCTATGTGCTGAAGCCCGGCATATGAAGCCCGCCCCGCCCCTGATGCGCCGCGCGCTGCGGAAGCTCGGCACGCCGCTGCGCGGGCTGCTGCCCCGCGGCCTGCTGGGGCGCGCCCTGCTCATCATCCTGCTGCCGCTGCTGATCCTGCAGGGCGTGGCGCTGCAGCTTTTCTATGGCGGGCATCTCGACGTCATCTCGCGCCGGCTGGCGGGAGGTGTGGCGGGGGATGTCGGCATGGTGGTGGAGCTGCTCAGCCGCCACCCGCGCGAGGTGGAGCGGGGCTGGATCTTCCGCGAGGCGGCCTGGCGGATGGACCTCTCCCTGGCCTTCGAGCCGGACGCCACCATCGCCATCCCCGGCCAGCGGCAGAGTTGGCTGCCGATCCTGCCGCTGGAGGGGGACCTGGCACAGGCGCTGCGCGAGCGCGTCGGCCTGCCCTTCGACACCGACTGGCAGTCCGACCCGCGCAGCGTCATCATCCGCGTGCAGATGCCGGATGGGGTGCTGCATGTGGAGGCGCCGCGCAAGCGGCTGTTCTTCGGCACGCTCTACCTGTTCGTCATCTGGCTGGTCGGCACCTCGCTGCTGCTGTTCTTCGTCGCCGCCCTGTTCATGAAGAACCAGGTGCGCGCCATCCGGCGGCTGGCCAGCGCCGCCGAGGCCTTCGGGCTGGGCCGCGAGGTGGGGCCGATCAAGCCCGAGGGGGCCTCCGAGGTGCGGCAGGCGGCGGCGGCCTTCAACCAGATGCAGGCGCGCATCCGCCGCTTCATCGGCCAGCGGACGGAGATGCTGGCCGGCATCAGCCACGATCTGCGCACGCCGCTGACGCGGCTGCGCCTCAGCCTGGCCATGCTGCCCGCCGGCGCCGAGGAGGATGCCGCCGCCATGACCGAGGATGTGGCGGAGATGGAGCGGATGATCGCCACCTACCTCGCCTTCGCGCGCGGGGAGGGGACGGAGCAGTCGCAGCCCGCCGACCTCACCGAGCTGGTGCGCGACCTCGCCGCGCGGACGCAGCGGGACGGCGCCATCGTCTCGGTGGAGGCGCCGGAGGCGCTGGTGCTGCCGCTGCGGGTGGATGCGCTGCGCCGCTGCCTCGGCAACCTGCTGGACAATGCCCGCCGCCATGCCCGCCGCATCGCCGTGGCCGTTACCGAGGCGCCGCGCGAGGAAAGCGGCCGCTCCACCGGCCGGTGGGTGATGATCTCGGTGGACGATGACGGCCCCGGCATTCCCGAGCAGGCGCGGGAGGAGGCGTTCCGGCCCTTCACCAGCTTCTCCGCCGGCGGCACCGGGCTGGGCCTGGCGATCGCCCGCGATATCGCCCGCGCCCATGGCGGGGATATCGTGTTGCAGGGCAGCCCGCTGGGCGGGTTGCGCGCCCTGGTCCGCCTGCCGGCCTGAGACATGCGCCGGGAGGAACATGGACAAAAGTCCATGAAAACCTCCCGGCGGCGGCGCTTTTCAGCCGAAGCTGGGCCGCTGCCCCTGGTATCCCCTCCCGAGGAGACCGCCTGTGCCGAACGACGCCGCCACGCCCCTGCTGGTTCCCGGCGAGACCTGCTGGCGGGTGGCGCGGGCTGACAAACTGGCCGTGCTGGTGGATGCGTCGGACTATTTCCGGACGGCCAAGCAGGCCATGCTGCGGGCCCAAAACAGCGTCATCCTGGTCGGCTGGGATTTCGACGCCCGCATCACCCTGGAGCCACAGGGCCAGACGCTGGAGGGCCCGAACCGCGTCGGCGCCTTCCTCAACTGGCTCGCCAAGCGCCGGAACTCGCTGCGCATCGGCATCCTGAAATGGGATCTCGGCCTGCTGCAATCGCTGGGCCGGGGCGAGACGCCGGCTTATTTCCTGCGCTGGCTGTTCGGACACCGGGTGCGGATGAAGCTGGACGGCGCCCACCCGCCCACCGCCGCGCACCACCAGAAGCTGCTGGTGGTGGATGACGCGCTGGCCTTCTGCGGCGGCATCGACATGACGGTGGGCCGGTGGGACACACCGGAACATGCCGAGGATGCCCCGGCCCGGCACACGCCCGGCGGCAAGCCCCTCCCCCCCTGGCACGACGCCACCACCTGCGCCGACGGCCCGCTGGCCCGGGCGCTGGGCGAGCTGGCCCGCGAGCGCTGGAAGCGCGCCACGGGCGAGGACTGGCCCGCCGCGCCGGGCGAGGGGCCGAGCTGGCCGGAGGAGCTGGAGCCGCTGCTGCAGCAGGTGGAGGTCGGCATCGCCCGCACCATGGCGGCTTACCAGGAGGAGCCGCAGGTGAGCGAGATCGAGGCGCTGACGCTGCGGCTGATCGCCACGGCGCGGCAGAGCCTCTACATCGAGAGCCAGTACTTCGCCTCCCGCCGTGTGGCCGAGGCCATGGCGGCGCGGCTGCGGGAGCCGGACGGGCCGGAGATCCTGCTGATCAACCCGGAATCCGCCGATGGCTGGCTGGAGCAGGCAACGATGGACGCGGCGCGGGTGCGGCTGGTGCACATGGTGCGCAAGGCGGACCGGTACGGGCGCTTCCGCATCCTGCACCCGGTGAACGAGGCGGGCACGCCGATCTATGTGCACGCCAAGATCATGATCATGGACGACCGTGTGCTGAAGATCGGCTCCGCCAACCTCAACAACCGCTCGATGGGGCACGACACCGAGTGCGACCTGGCGGTGGATGCCACCATGGCCGCCGATCCGGAGGCGACGCGGCAGGCCATCCTGGCGCTGCGGCACCGGCTGCTGGCGGAGCATCTCGACCATGATCCGGAAGCCGTCGTGGCGGCGGTCGGGAAGCACGGCTCGCTGATCGGCGCGGTGGAGGCGCTGGCCTCGGGTGGGCGCCGGCTGCAGCCCCTGCCGCTGCGGGAACTGAGCGCCGCCGAGGAGACCCTGGCGGAGAGCGACCTGGTCGATCCCGAGCGGCCGCCCAGCCTGAAGCGGCAGATGCGCTCCCTGTTCCGGCGGCGCCGCTAGGCGCCGCCGGCTTTGCTCCGGCTCAGCCGGAGGATTTCGCCATCAGCGACTTCACCTCGTCCATCGCCTCGGCGAAGCGGCGGTTCAGCAGCGACAGCGCCTCGGCGTTGGATTTCTGGATGAGATCGGCGATCTCCTGCATGTTGGAGACGGCGCGGCCATAGGTGGCCTTGACCATCTCGGCCTGGCGCGCCGCCTTGGCCTGCGGGTCCGCCTCGCCGCTCAGGCCCTGCATGGCCTGTGTCATCTCCGCCATGGAGCTCTGCAGGATCTCCATATGCCGGCGGGCGACCGCCTGGGCGCCTTCCAGCGCCACCTTGTTGGCGGCCGAGAGCGCCTCGAAATTGCGGCGCTGGGCGGCGGCGAGCGCCTCGACATCCGGCATCACCGGCAGTCGGAAGTCGGAAAGCATCCGCATGATGTCCATCTCTGGCGGGGGGGTGGGCCTGTCTGACATGGACGTTCCTTATCGTTGCTTCGGTGGCACTCTAGCGCGGCGCGGAACGGGCCGGAAGCGCAACCCGGATCGTCAGGTCACGATCTCGGGGGCGGGCGCCGAAGGGGCAGGCGGGGGAGAGGCGGGCGGCGGCTCCGCGGCATCCAGGCGCAGCATCCGCGCCACGCGCTCCGCCTTGTCCAGCGCGCGGTCCAGCGCGGCCATGGTGGGGCCGAGATCCTGGCTGTCATCCTGTTCCCAGGCCCGCAGTGTGGCGATCCACACCGCCGAGAGGCCCTTGACCCGCAGCAGGCCCTGCAGCCCGCCCGCCTCGATGCGCGCCGCCTCCAGCATCCACTGCATCGATCCGGCCAGCACCGGCGCCAACGCCAGGCTCAGCGCCGGGTCCCGCCGCATGTCGCGGCCGAAGCGGAGCAGGCCCTCGCGGTGGGGCTGCAGCGCGTCGATCCGGCGCATCAGCGTGTCGAACAGCCGGTCGCGCGGGGCGCCGCCGGTGCTCAGCGCGGAATCGGCCAGCACCGCCCGGTCCACGGCGCGCGCATGGCGGCAGAGCAGGGCGAACTTGGTGGGCACCATCTCGCGCAGCGCCTCGAGCGTCGTGCCGGCGCGCTCCGCCAGCTCGGCCATGGCGAAGCCATGCCAGCCCTGCTCGGCCACCAGGGACCAGAGGGCGTCGTTCAGGCGGGTCTCGTCGGGGGGGGAGCTTGCTTCGGTCATGGGAGGAGTCTGGGGTCCGCGCCGGGTTTCACCAGGGGGAGAGGCTGGCCAGGGGCACCGCGCCCCGCCGGGGAACAGCCGGCGGGGCAGGGGGTTTCAGCCGGGGGGGGTCAGCCGGCCAGCTCGCGCGAGCGGGCGGTGGCGGCGGCGATGGCCTCGGACATCAGCTTCGGCCAGGCCTCGGGCGCCATCAGCACGTTCAGCGCGCGCTCGGTGGTGCCCTTGGGGCTGGTGACGTTGACGCGGAGCTGCGCGGCATCCAGCGGGCTGGCGGCCAGCAGCGCGCCGGAGCCCGAGACGGTGCGCCGCGCCATGCGCCGCGCCAGCTCGGGCGGCAGCCCCTGCTCGATGGCGGCCTTCTCCAGCACCTCGGCCAGCAGGAACACATAGGCCGGCCCGCCGCCGGAGACGGCGGTGACGGGGTCGATCAGCGACTCCTCCTCCAGCCAGGCCACCTCGCCGATGGCGGCGAGCAGCGTGTCGGCCAGGGCGCGCTGCTCCTCCGTCACGCCGGGGCCGGCGAAGGCGGCGGTGAAGCCCTGGCGCACGGCGGCGGGGGTGTTGGGCATGGCGCGCACCACCCGGGCCTCGCCGCCCAGCAGCGCCGTCATGCCCGCCACCGTCTTGCCGGCCATGATGGAGACGAATAGCGCGCCGGCCCGCGCGAAGGCGGCGCAGGCGGGCAGCGCGGCCTCGGCCTGCTGCGGCTTGGTGGCCAGCACCACCACGGCGGGGGCGAAGCCGGCCGGGATGGACTCGACCCCGGCGCAGACCGTCACGCGGTCGGCGAAGGGGGCGACGGAGGCGGGCTGCGGCTCGACCACCACGGCCTGCCGCACGCCCCGCTCCAGCCAGCCCTCGAGCATGGCGCCGCCCATCTTGCCGCAGCCGACCAGCAGGATCGGCGGCAGGGGAGAGGCGGCGGGGGTGGGAGCCGGCACGGTCACGCCTCGCCCACGCAGTCCAGCATGGCGGCGGCCAGCGCCTCGGCCGGCGGCTTGCCGCCCCAGAGGACGAACTGGAAGGCGGGGAAGAAGCGCTCGCACTCGGTGATGGCGATGTCCACCATGTCCTCCAGGCTCTC
This sequence comes from Teichococcus aestuarii, assembly GCF_042651065.1. Taxonomy (NCBI): domain Bacteria; kingdom Pseudomonadati; phylum Pseudomonadota; class Alphaproteobacteria; order Acetobacterales; family Roseomonadaceae; genus Roseomonas; species Teichococcus aestuarii. Next base: position 118,680 of record NZ_JBHSCH010000002.1, on the reverse strand, counting down.
GGCGCTGGCGCCAGGCGCGCCGCGCAGCAGCACGGCATGGCGGTAGACCGGCGCGCCATCCTCGCTGTCGATGCCGAAATGGCCGATCCAGAGCTTCTCGTTGGCGAGCGCCAGCAGCTCGTAGAGCGGGCCGCGCCGGTTGGACGGAACCTTCAGGTCGAAGGCGCAGGTGAAATGCATGGCGCTGATCTCCTGCGACCAGGAGAAGAACAGGCCATAGTCGCACCACTTCCCCGGTGCCTCGACGGCCATCTCGCCATCGGAGCGGCGCTCGAACACCCACTCATTGGCGGCGACGATCTGTTCCAGCACGTCGAGCGGATTGGCGGAACGGTCGCGGTCGGCGGTTTGCAAGCCGGACATCGCGGCACCTCCTTCCCTATCGGGGGACAGGGCCACCCAGGTCTTGGGTGAAGCCAGATGCCCACACCACAAAGGCTTGCATATCGCGGGCTCAAATGCCGTCGCAAGGGGCTTGGCCCGAGTCTGGCGGGGTACCGGCGGATTTTCATCGCGCCGCAGCATGGGCGCCCCGGGCGGGGCTTCATCCGCCCGCCACCATGGGCAGCGCCGCGGCGCGGGGCTAGGGTCGCGCGCATGTCCGCCGATTCCGCCCTGGGCCCCGCCGCCGCCCCCCGCCCCGCCAGCCGGGAGCGGGCGATCGGCCTGCTCTGCGCCTTCGCCGTCGTGCTGGTCTGGAGCGGCTTCGCCCTCTCCGGCCGGCTCTCCGCCCGCCAGGCCTTCACGCCCTGGGATGTCGGCGCGCTGCGCTACGCCGGCTCGCTGCTGGCGGGGCTGGCGCTGGTGGCGCGCTTCGGCTGGCCGCGCCTGCCCTGGCGGCGCGCGCTCGGGCTGATGGCGGGCGCCGCCTTCGGCTTCCCGCTCGCCGCCTATTGGGGCTTCAGCTTCGCCCCCGCCGCGCATGGCGGCGTCATCATGACCGGGCTGCTGCCCTTCGCCACGGCGCTGCTGGCGGCGCTGTTCCTGGGCGAGCGCTTCTCGCGCGGCCGCGCCCTCTCGCTTGCTGTGGTGGCGCTGGGCATCGGGCTGCTGGCCTCGGACACCTTCGGCACCTATCCCGGCGCCTGGCGGGGCGACCTGATCTTCCTGCTCGGCTGCTTCTCCTGGGCGAGCTTCACCGTGCTGATCCGCCGCTGGGGCGTCTCGGCCATCACCGCCACCACGGTGCTCGCGCTCTACCCGCCGCTGCTCTACCTGCCGGTGTGGTGGCTGGTGCTGCCCTCCAGCCTCGGCACGGCGTCGCCGGGGGCGATCGGCTTCCAGTTCTTCTACCAGGGCTTCATCGCCGTGGTGGTGGCGGGCTTCCTGTTCACCCGCGCCGTGGTGGCGCTGGGCGGCGGGCTGACCACCACCATCACCGCGCTCACCCCCGCGCTCGCCGCCCTGGCCGCCTGGCCGCTGCTGGGCGAGCCGCTGGGCCTGGCCGGGCTGGCCGGCGTCGCCATGGTCTCGGCGGGCATGGCGCTCGGCGTGCTCGTCGGAGGGCGCTGAGCCGTGGCGGAGGCAATGCGCATCGCCCTGGCCGTGCCGCACCCGCGCCTGGGCGCGGTCGCGGCGAACGCCGCCGCCCTGCTGGAAGCCCGCGCCGGGGCTGCCCGCCAGGGCGCCGCGCTGCTGCTCGCGCCGCTGGCCTCGCTGAGCGGCGCGCCCGCCGCCGCCCTGGCCTGCTTCCCCGATTTTCGCGCCGCCTGCGAGGTGGCGCTGGCGCGCCTCGCCGCCGCCACGGCGGATGGCGGGCCGGGGTTGGTGGTCGGCCTGCCCTGGGCGGAGGGCGCGGTGCTGCATGAGGGGCTGGCGCTGCTGGAGGGGGGGCGCGTCGTCGCCCGCCGCGCCTGCCACCGGCTTTCGGCGGCGCAGGATGGCGTCTTCGCCCCGGGCCCGTCGCCCGGCCCGCTGGCCTTCCGCGGCCTGCGCCTCGGCCTGATGGCCGGCGCCGACCTCGACGACCCCGCCGTGCCCGAGACGCTGGCCGAGACGGGGGCGGAGCTGCTGGTCTCGCTCTCCGCCACCCCCTTCCGCCGCGAGCCGGCGGACCGCGCCATCGACCGCGCCGTGCCGCGCGTGGTGGAGACCGGCCTGCCGCTGCTGGCGCTGAACCTGCATGCCGCCCAGGGCGAGGCGATCTGGCCCGGCGGCGGCTTCGCCCTGAACGCCGATTGTGCCCTGGCCGCGCGCTGGCCGGAGGCGGCGAACGGGCTCTGGCTCACCGATTGGCGCGCCGGCCCGCAGGGCTGGGCCTGCGCCCCGCAGCCCCTGCCGCCGCTGGAGGCGGAGCCGGCGCGGCTGTGGCGCGCTTTGGCCTTTGCCCTGGCCGAGGCGGTGGCGCGGGGCGGCTTCTCCGGCGTGCTGGTCGATCCGGCGCAGGGCGAGGCGGCCGCGCTGTGCGCCGCCCTGGCCGCGCCGCTGCTGGTGTGGCCAGCGGAGGCCGCGGGCGCCGAGGCGGGCCATGCCCGCGAGGCCGCGCTCTGGGCCGAGGCGGAGGCGCGCCGCGCCCTGCTGGTGAACGCCGCCGACAAGACGGCGCTCGCCCTGGGCGAGGGCCACCGCGCCGGCCACTTCGCCCCGCTGCGCGACCTGTTCCGCACCGAGCTGGCGGCCCTGGCGGTCGCCCACGGGCTGCCCGCCCCGCCGGGCGATGCCGGCACCGAGGGGCTGCTGCGCGGCCTGCTGGAAGAGCACAAGGGTGTGGACGCGCTGGCCGCCGGGGGATACGACCCCGGAGAGGTGCCGGAACTCTGGCGCCGCATGGCCGGGGCGGCCGGCTCCCGCCGCCGTGCGCCGGAGGGGCCCCGCCTCAGCCGCCACGGCTTCGGCCGCGACCCCATCGGCCATGGCTTCACCCACGCGACCACGGAATGACGAGCCCTATCTGCATGAGCGGCAACCGATGAGCGGCGATTTCGACGACACCATCTTCGCCCCCAAGGGCGGCTTCAGCGTGGTGATCCGCGACCTTTCGGGCGGCAACGGCGCCGAGCCGGTGGAGATCGTCCGCAACTTCCCGACCCTGCTGCAGGCCAACGGCTTCGCCCGCCGCTATGTGCGCGACAGCATCGAGCGCTGCCGCGCCCCCGGCCTGACGCCGGACGAGGTGCTGGCCGCCTGGTTCGCCTTCGGCGAGGATGCCGAGGTGACGGGCGCCGAGGCGCAGGGCTGGACCAGCGGCGCCGAGATCCGCGACTTCGCCGCCACGCCGAGCCGCGACCCGGAGGAGCGCAACTGGCGCATCCTCGACCCCCGCCGGCTCGAGGATGACGCGGATGCGGACGGGGAGGGGGAAGAGGGATGAAGCTCCGTTTCGCGCCCAGCCCCACCGGCTACCTGCATGTCGGCAATGCCCGTGTGGCGGTGGCCAACTGGCTGCTGGCCCGCCGCCATAGCGGCCGCTTCGTGCTGCGCTTCGACGACACGGACACCGAGCGCAGCAAGCCGGAATATGCCGCCGGCATCGAGGAGGACCTGCGCTGGCTGGGCCTCGACTGGGACGAGAGCTTCCGCCAGTCCGACCGGCTCGACCGCTATGAGCTGGCGGCGGAGAAACTGAAGAAGAGTGGCCACCTCTACCCCTGCCTGGAGAGCGAGGAGGAGCTGCGCTTCAAGCGCGACCAGCGCCAGAAGCAGGGCCGCCCGCCGGTCTATGACCGCGCCGCGCTGAAGATGACGGCCGAGCAGCTGCAACGCGCGCTGGACAACGGCAAGAAGCCCTACTGGCGCTTCAGGCTGGCCACCCGCACGGTGGAGTGGCAGGACGGCGTGCTGGGCCGCCGCCAGGTGAAGCTGCCGCCCATCTCCGACCCCGTGCTGATCCGCGCCGACGGCTCCTTCCTCTACACCTTCACCTCGGTGGTGGACGACCTGGAGACGGGCGTCACCGACATCGTGCGCGGCGAGGACCACGTCACCAACACCGGCGTGCAGATCGACATCCTGGAGGCGCTGGGCGGCCGCCCGCAGGGCAGGCCGGGCGCCATCCGCTTCGCGCACCTGCCGCTGCTGACCGATGCCGATGGCGGGCCGCTCTCCAAGCGGCTGAACTCCATGGGGCTGCGGCAATTGCGGCGGGACGGCATCGAGCCGGTGGCGCTGGTCGGCTATCTCGCGGCGCTCGGCTCCTCGCAGGACCCGGTGGCGGCGCCGCCGGCGGCGCTGGCGCCGGGCTTCGCCCTCGCCAACATGTCGCGCAGCACGGCGCGCTTCGACCCGACGCAACTGCTGGCGCTGAACCGCCGCCACCTGCACGGGCTGGACTTCGCCACGGTGCGGGACCGCCTGCCCGAAGGCGCCGACGAGGCCTTCTGGCTCGCCATCCGAGGCAATCTCGACCTGCTGGGCGAGGCGCGGGACTGGTGGGAGGTGGCGCGCGGCGAGATCGCGCCGGCGCCGCAGCCGGAGGAGGCGGAGTTCCTCGGCGCCGCGCTGGAGACGCTGCCGCCCGAGCCCTGGAACGAGGAAAGCTGGAGCGCCTGGACCCGCGCCCTCGGCGCCGCCACGGGGCGCAAGGGCAAGGCCCTGTTCCTGCCGCTGCGCCGGGCGCTGACGGGTGCCGAGCACGGGCCGGAGCTGAAGCTCTTCCTGCCGGTGATCGGGCGGGAGCGGGCGGTGGTCCGGCTGCGGGCGGCGCGGGGCGGCGCCTAGGGCGGAACCCCGGCGGGGGCGCGCGGCGCCCCCTGCCGCCTACAGCGAGAAGCTCAGGCGCAGGCCGATGGCCTGGAAGCGGCGGTTCTCCTCATCCAGCCGCAGGATGCCGTTCTGGTAGTTCAGCATCACCGCCAGGGTCTCGGTGGGGTACCAGTTGAGGCCGGCCGTCCAGATGCGCTGGGCGCCGCCGCGCAGCACCGGGCCATTCCGCAGCTCGGCGGCGCTGTAGCGGCCGGCCAGCTCCCAGGCGCCCCAGGCGCTGTCCGCCTCCGGGGTCGGGCGCTTCCAGGTGCCGTCCTCGGCATCGTGCCGGCGTGGCTGGCCGAGCAGGGTGTAGGCCCCGGCCAGGTACCAGGCCTGGACCTGCCGGCCGCCGCTCTCCTCCGTCTCGACGCCGATGCGCTGGTATTCCGCCTGGGCGTAGAAGCGGCCGAGGCCGGCCGAGAAGCTCGGGCCCACCGCCCAGGCATTGCTGGCACGCACCGCATCCGTGTCCAGCAGCTGCCGCCCGCTCAGCCGCAGTTCCGGGTAGTCGGACAGGGCGATGCTCTGCGGGTCGGTCTTGTCGCCGGGGCGGAACTGGTAGGCGCCGTTCACGCCGAGCTGCGCCACGAGCCCCTCGGGCGCCGGCAGCAGCGCCGTCACCCGCCCGACGAGCCCGCGCTGCCCCCAGCTGTTGGGCTGCGAGGCGAGGCCGCCGGTGACGTAGCCGGAGGCGGTCCACCGCTCGCCATTCGCCTCCAGGCCGATGGCGAGGCGCGTATCGCCGGAGGCCAGGCCGGAGGCGAGATTGGTGGCGGCGGCGGATTCCATGAACAGCAGGTCGCGCGAGCTGCTGGCCTCCTCCAGCATGTGGCGCGGCTCGTAGGCACCCACCCGCAGCGTGCCGATGCCGAGCCCCGAATAGCCCACCCAGGCCTCGTAGAGGTCGCTGTGGTCGTTCGGGTCGCCGCCGAAATCCCAGGCGAAGGCGAAGGTCACATCTTCGCCAACGCTGGCCTCGAAGCCCAGATAGCCGCGCCGCAGATTGGCGCCGGGGCGGAATCCGCCGGGCCGGTTCTGGCCGAAATAGCTCCCCGCATCGGCGTCGAACTGCAGGGTCGGCGTCAGCCGAACCGCGCCATTGCCAAGGGAATAGGCCGTCTCCGCCCGCGCGGCGGCCGGCAGGGCGAGGACGAGCAGGGCGAGCAAGGCATGGCGCATGGGGCGGATGATCCGGCGCAGGGGCGGGGGCCGCCAGCCTTGGCGGGTGCCCATGGCGCCGTCAATCGGCGCCGGGCGGGAGGGGGGTGGGTGGGAGGGGGTGGGCGGCTGGGCGGCGGGGCAGGGCCAGCAGCAGGGCGCCGAAGGGCATCAGCCAGGCGATGCGCGCCTGGTAGCGGTGGTGCGGCTTGGAGAGCGCGCCGGTGGCCAGCGCATTGCCCGAGACGGCGACCAGCAGCACCAGCACGAAGGCCAGGCGCAGCCGCCGCTCCGCCTCGGGCAGGGGGCCGCCGCGCCGGGCCAGCGCGCGCCAGAAGGCCAGCAGCCCCAGCGCGCCCAGCACCAGCACCACGCCCTGCGGCCAGAGGAAGGGCGCGGCGAGGCCCTCGAGCCGGTCCTGCGCCTGGGCGGCAGCGTCATGCGCCGCCACCTCGGCGGGCGGGAAGGCCTGGACGAGGCGCGGGCGGACCGAATCGCCCAGTGCGTGGCGGCTCAGCGTGTCTCCCACCCCGGCCTTGAAGAGCTGCGCCGCGCCATTGCCGAGCGCCGCCCAGGCCACGGCCAGGGGCTCGCGCCGCAGCGTCTCGGCCACGATGATCCGCGCCTCCTCCGCCAGCAGCACGCCGCCGAGGAAGCGGGGGCGGCCCTCGGCGTCGCGGTTCACCGGGCTGTCGAGGGTCCAGAGGAAGACGTCGCTGTCCGCCGGCAGGCGCCCGGCCCAGGCGCAGAGATACCAGCCCGATTGCGGGCAGCGCTCGGCGATGGTGCGCGCCGCCGGCCCGTCGCCGATCAGCCGCGCCAGCAGGAAGGTGGAGCCATAGGGCGACAGGGAGAGCCGCCCATGCCCCACGGCGTTGCTGCCGAGCAGCAGCAGCACCGCCAGCCCGAGCGGCGCCGCCACCCGCAGAACCGGCCGCAGCGCCCGGGCGTAGAGCGCCGCCAGCACCAGCAGCGCGAAGGCCAGCGGCAGGTTGGACAGGTGCGCCGCGATGGCGAGCGCGCCGAGCAGCAGCAGGTAGAGCGCCTCGCCACGGGACAGCGCGCCGGGTGGGGCGAAGCCCAGCAGGAACAGCGCCAGCACCGCCAGGGGGGTGAGGATGTCCGGCATCAGCAGCGCCGCCACCCAGGGCAGGGCGGTGAGGGTGGCGAGCGCGGCGCAGAGCAGCAGGTGCGCGGCCGGCGTGGCGCCCGTGCCCTGCCCGGTGGCGCGCAGCACGCGCTGGGTCAGCCACAGCAGGTGCGAGAGCGCCAGCCCCTGCGCCAGCAGCGGCGCCCAGAGCGTCTGTTCCCAATGGAACAGGTGCAGCAGCGGGCCGTAGATCCAGGGCTTGTCCCAGATCATCAGCGGCTCGACCGTCTGCGCCAGGAAGGCGCCGGTGTCGCTGAACAGCAGCGGGTAGCCGTTGAGGAAGGCGGGCCAGACCAGCAGCGGCACCGCCGCGAGGATGGCGGCGAGGCGCCCGGCCCGGCGCATGGCGCTAGACGGCCTGCCGCCAGCGCTCGGCGGCGGCGTCGTCGCTGGCGCGGGCCTCCACCCAGCGCTCGCGCCCGTCGGCGAATTCCTCGCGCTTCCAGAAGGGGGCGCCGGTCTTCAGCCAGTCGATGAGGAAGGCGCAGGCCTCCAGCGCGGCGGTGCGGTGGGCGCTGGCGGCCAGCACCAGCACGATCGGCTCGCCGGGCAGGATGCGCCCCACGCGGTGGATGACGGTGCAGCCGGTGAGCGGCCAGCGCGATTCCGCCTCGGCGGCGATGCCGGCCAGCGCCCGCTCCGTCATGCCGGGGTAGTGCTCCAGCACCAGCGCCGCGATACCGTCATCGGCGCGGCACAGGCCGGTGAAGGCGGCGATGCCGCCGACATCGACACGGCCCTCCGCCAGCGCCGCCTGCTCGGCCGCGATGTCGAAGGGTGCTTCCTGCACGCGGACCGTGGCCACGGCCTCAGCCGCCCGTCACGGGGGGGAAGAAGGCCACCTCGTCGCCCGGCCGCACCGGGTGGTCGGGCGGGCAGAATTCCTGGTTCACCGCGGCGCGGATCTGCCCCGGCTGGGCGAAGGCCGCCGCATGGCCCGGGCTGCGCGCCGCCAGCCAGCGCATCAGCCCCGCCACGTCCGCCACCTCGGCCGGCGGCTCCAGCGTCTCGGCGCCCTGGCCGACCTTCTGCCGGACCCAGGCGAAGTAGAGGATTTCCATGGCCATCAGCGCGGCGTCGGCACCTGGCGCACCGAGCCGTCCTGGCCCAGCAGCGTGGTGGTGGCCCCCTGCGGGATGGCGACGCCGGAGCCGCCGCCCGGCGAGTTGTAGGTGCTGTAGCCCGCCCCCTCCGTGGTGGTGACGGCCGGCCCGGAGGGGGTGGGGATGACGCGCCCGGCGCGGCGCGGCGGCGGGGCCGGCTCGGCCGGCGGGGGCGGGGCCTGGAAGTCGGCGCGGTTGTCGCGCGGCAGCACGGTGCCGGGGGTCAGCAGCTCGGGCGGCGTGCTGCTGCCGCGCGGAATCGGCCGGTTCGGCGGCGGCGGCGGGTCGGCCGGGCGGTTGAGGATGTCGGGCGTGCCCAGGGTGGGGCGCTCGGCCTGGTCCTCCTCGGTGGGCCAGACATTGCCGGGCACCGGCATCAGCGGCTCCGCCTGGGTCGGCATGCCGAGGATGCGCTGGGTGGTCAGGCTGTCGGCCGGCACGGTGATCGGGTCGCCGGTGAAGGAGGAGGCGCAGGCGCCGAGGCCCAGCAGCAGCGCCAGCCCCGCCGGACGCGCCCAGGGGCCGGGCCTGCCGGGAGTCTTGCCACGTGAAAGCTGGGCCATCCGCCCCTCCTGAGACTGCGTTGCGGGAAAGATGCGCCCGCCCTGCCGCCCGCTCAAGTGCGGGGGCCTCAAGGGCGGGAGAGTTCCTTGGGGGCGGCGTTGGCGCGGGCGCTGTCCTGCTGCCCGGCATGGCGCAGCCCGGCGCGGAGATAGTCCCACCCCGTCAGCAGCGTCAGCGCGGCCGCCAGCCACAGCAGCAGCTCGCCCAGCGCGCCGATCGGCAGTAGGCCGAGGCCGAGGGCCCCGGCGCCGCTGTCGCCCGCCAGCAGCACGCCGAGGGCGGTCATCTGCACGCCGGTCTTCCACTTGGCCAGCCGCGTCACCGGCAGGCCGACGGCGAGGCTGGCGAGATACTCCCGCAGGCCCGAGACCAGGATCTCCCGCAGCATGATGACGATGGCCGGCAGCAGCCCGAGCAGCGAGAGCCGCCCGAGGCCGGCCAGCAGCATCAGCGCCGCCGCCACCAGCAGCTTGTCCGCGATCGGGTCCAGCATGCGGCCGAAGGCGGAGGTGAGCTGCCGCTCGCGGGCGATCTTGCCGTCGAAATAGTCGGTGATGGCGGCGGCCGAGAACAGCGCGCAGGCCGCCACGTCGCCCCATGGCGTCTGCAGCGCCGCCAGCAGCACCAGCAGCGGCACCGCCACGATGCGGGCGAGGGTCAACAGGTTCGGCAGGTCGGTCGGCACAGTGTTCTCTTCCCGAGCTTTATCCCGCGGGGCGCCCCGGCGGCTTGCCCGATGTGTGCTTTCCCAAATTCGCCCCGCCCGCGCCAGGGTGGAAATGCTCATGGATGCGCGCCGCCATCGATGGACCGACGCCCGGGCAGTTGCCGAGATCCTCGAGACCAGCCTGCCGCACCCCCCGCGCCGAGCCGAAATGGTTGAGCAGCCGCCGCTTCAGCGCGCTGCCCACGCCGGGAATTTCGTCCAGCTCGCTGCGGGTGATCGACTTGGAGCGGCCGGCCCGGTGGGTGGTGATGGCGAAGCGGTGCGCCTCGTCGCGCAGGCGTTGCAGGTAGTACAGCACCGGGTCGCGCGGCGGCAGCTGGAAGGGGGCGCGGCCGGCGCTGTGGAACCATTCCCGCCCCGCATCGCGGTCCGGCCCCTTGGCCACCGCGACCATCGGCAGATCCTCCAGCCCCAGCTCCGCCATCACCTCGCGCGCCGCCGAGAGCTGGCCGGCGCCGCCATCGATCAGCACCAGGTCGGGCCAACCCTCGCCCTGGCGCTCCGGGTCCTCCTTCAGGGCACGGCCGAAGCGGCGCTCGAACACCTCGCGCATCATGGCGAAGTCGTCGCCGCCGCCGCTGGCCACGCGGCTGCCGCCGCCGGGGCGCCGGTTGGCGGGGCGGGGAGAGGGGCGGGTATCGGCCAGGCCGCCCGGCACCTCGGCGGCGATCTCGGGCGGAATCCGCGGCGCCTCGACCGGCGCCTCGACCGGCGCGGCGGCGGGCGGGGAGGGAGCGCCCGGCGGATCGGCCGGCGCCGGCAGCGGGGACAGGGACGGGGGCGGGGGTGCGCCGTGGCGCAGCGCCGCGGCGCCGGCCAGGCCGGTGCCGCCCTGGATGGCGTATTTGCGGTAGGCGTTCTTCAGGAAGCCTTCGGGCCCGGCCACCACCATCACGCCATAGGCATGGCTGCCCTGGATGTGGCTGTTGTCGTAGATCTCGATGCGGCGCGGCGTCTCCGGCAGGTCGAACAGCGTGGCCACGCCCTCCAGCAGCGCGGCCTGGGCCGTGCCCTCGGCTAGGCGGCGCTCCAGCGCCTCGCGCGCATTGGTGCTGGCGTGGTCCACCGCCATCCGCTTCTCGCCGCGCTGCGGCGCGTGCAGCTCCACCTTGCGGCCCGCCTTCAGCGCCAGCGCCTCGGCGATCAGCCCGGCATCCGGCAGGGGATGGGAGAGCAGCACCAGCGGTGGCGGCGGCAAATCGTCATAGAGCTGGGTCAGGAAGGCGGAGAGCACCTCCTCCGGCTCGGCGTCGTCCTTCAGGTGGGAGGGGAAGAAGGAGCGGTTGCCGTTGTTCCGCCCGCCCCGGAAGAAGAACACCTGCACGCAGCTCTGCCCGGCGATCTGGTGCAGCGCCACCACATCGGCGTCGCCCACCCCCTCCAGGTTGATGGCGTTCTGCCCCTGCACATGGGTGAGGCCGCGGATACGGTCGCGGAGGGCGGCGGCGCGCTCGAACTCCAGCGCCTCGGCCGCCTGCTCCATCTCGGCCGCCAGCCGCTTCTGGATGGAGGGCGTCTCGCCGGAGAGGAAGCGTTTGGCGTCGCGCACCAGCCCGGCATACTCCTCCGGGCTGACGCGGCCGACGCAGGGCGCCGAGCAGCGCTTGATCTGGTGCAGCAGGCAGGGCCGGTCGCGGCTCTCGAACACCGTGTCGCGGCAGGAGCGGAGCAGGAACACCTTCTCCAGCGCGGTGATGGTCTGGTTCACCGCCCAGGCGCTGGCGAAGGGGCCCCAGTAGCTGGCGCCCTTGCGCTTCTCGCCCCGGTGCTTGCCGATCTGCGGGTAGGGGTGGTCCTCGGTCAGCACCAGCCAGGGGTAGGACTTGTCGTCCCGCAAGACGATGTTGAAGCGCGGCCGCAGCCGCTTGATGAGGTTGGCCTCCAGCAGCAGGGCCTCGGCCTCGCTGCCGGTGGTGATGATCTCCATCCGCCGCGTGCCGTGCACCATACGGCGCAGCCGCTCCGGCAGGCGGGCAAGCTGGGTGTAGGCCACCACGCGCTTCTTCAGGCTGCGCGCCTTGCCGACATAGAGCGCGTCGCCCTTGGCATCGAGCATGCGGTAGACGCCGGGCGAGAAGGGCATGGTGGCCAGCGCCGCCTCGATCACCGCGACGCCTTCCAGCACGGGCGCCTCGGAGCCGTCGCCCCCGGTGGCCGTTTCTGCGGGAGCAGGCTCGCCAGGGTCGGGCCTGTGGGGGTCTGGCGCGTCGGCGGCTGGCTCGTCCGGGCCGGTGTTCTGCATGGGGCGGATCAACCATGTCGGGCGGGCCGGCTCAAGGGCAGGAGCCGGAGGACTTGCCCACAGAAGCTGTGGAAAACCCTGTGGATGAACAGGGGGTGAATGCAGGGAAATGGCTGTCATCTGCGCTTCACACGACGATGCCTAGAGTTTGGGCAAAAATTCAAACTGTTGTTTTTAAATGATTTATATGAAAATCAGCAGCTTCCGGCCCGTCAAGAGGGAGAATGCCATTGACGCGGCGCCGCAAGCAGCGGGGTGCGCTGGGCGGTGGATGAAATCCCGTCCGCAGAGACGGCCAGTATCACGGAAGCGTGATATATACTCTTTGTGTTCTGTTTTGCCGGCGTGGCGACACGGAAACTTGTCCACCGCAGCGGTGGAAAAGCCTGTGGATTACGCCGCTCTCCCTGGAGCGAAACTTTGTCGTAACACGCATTTTCACGAAGTGCCTGAGAAGCGGGCAGAGCTCGGTACGGAACGGCAATGTGAAAACCATGCCGGCCGTGCATGGCGGTCATGCCGCAGAGCCGCGAATACCGCGGCGCGCTGTTCGCGCGGCCCGCGAGGCCCGCGAGGCCCGCGAGAGGGCCGGACACGCCCCGTCCGGCCCTCTCGGACGAGGACCGAGGCAGGAAGTGCCCAGCATCTGGGCACGGCTTCAGCCGCGCCGCCGCTCCACCGTGACGCCCACGCCTTCCGCATCGGCGATGATGTCCGGCTTCTCCACCGTGACCCTGGCGAGCCGGATGCGGCCGTCGCCCGCCAGCACGGCGCAGGCGATACGCTCGGCCAGCGTCTCGGCCAGACGGGTGTGGCCGGCCAGCGCCAGGCCGCGGGCGGTGTTGGCCACCGCCTCGTAATCCACCACCCGCTCCAGCCGGTCCTCTCCCACGCCATGGGGGGCGGCGTCGTCGGTCACCAGCAGCTCGATGTCGATCAGCACGCGCTGCGGCGCCGCCTCCTCCTCCGGATAGACGCCAAGGCGCGCCGCGACGCCGAGGCGGCGGATGAAGACGCGCCGTAGGCCCGGGGCCGCGTCCGGGGTGGCATCGGGGGTGGCATCGGGGGTGACATCGGGGGCGATGCTCATGGCGCGGCCCTCTCGCCGTTCTGGGGCGGCCTCTGGGGCGACCATTGCAGGTGCTGGCCGCCATCGAGGGCGATCATCTGCCCGGTCATCGCCGGCAGGGACAGGATGGCGAGCACGGCACGCGCCACCTCCTCCGGGCTGGTGCCGCGGCCGAGCGGGGTGCCCGCGCATTGCGCGGCGAAATGCTCGGGCGTCTGCCGCGGGCTCGGAATGGCGGGGCCAGGGCCGATGCCGTTGACCCGGATGCGCGGCGCCAGCGCCAAGGCGAGGCTCTGCGTCAGCGCCCACAGCCCGGCCTTGGAGACGCTGTAGCTGACGAAATGCGGGGTGAGGGACCAGACGCGCTGATCCAGCATGTTCAGCACCAGCCCCTCGGCCCGCTCCGGCAGGGCGGCGGCGAAGGCCTGGGCCAGCACGAAGGGGGCGCGCAGGTTGGGCTCGATATGCCGGTCCCAGCTCTCGCGCGTGGCGTCGTGCCATTCGTCGCGCTCGAAGGTGGCGGCGTTGTTCACCAGCACCCCCACCGGGCCGAGCGCCGCCTGCGCGGCGGGCAGCAGCCCCGCCACCTCCGTCTCGCGCTCCAGCGCGGCCTGCAAGGGGAGGGCGCGGCGGCCGAGGGCGCGGATCTCCGCCGCCGTCGCCTCGGCCGCATCGGCGCTGCCCCGGTAATGCAGGGCGATGTCGAACCCGGCCTCCGCCAGGGCCAGGGCAATGGCCCGCCCCAGCCGCCGGGCGCCGCCGGTCACCAGCGCGACGCGGGGGATGGTGTCTGAAATCTGCATGGCCGCACAGATGGCAAGGCGGCGCGCCAGCGTCCAGCACCCCGCGTCTGCCGTCCTGCATTGGCCGGGCATGGCCCAGGGGCCGGTCTGGCATTCGGCCCGGGCGGGATGCGCCGCCGCCGGGCATTCCCATCTGCGGGAGCATGGAACGCCCCTGCATCAAGGTCTGCGAATTCGACGAGGACACCGGATGGTGCCTCGGCTGCGGCATGACCAAGCCCGAGCGCAAGGCCTGGAAGCGCATGCCCGGCTATCGCGACGCCATTCTGGAGAATCTTCCGGCGCGGCTGGCGGCGCTGGCCGCCGAGGGCGCGGTGACCGGCGAGGCGGCGCGGCGGAAGAAGAAAGGCTGACGCGGCGAAGCGGCGGCTGCCCCCCTTGGGGTCAGGCCAGCGCCGCCTTGCGCACCTCCTCGCGGATCTCGGCCATCAGCCGGGCCTTCAGCGCGGCGAAATCCGGCGTGGTCTTCACCGTCCAGTCGCGCGGGTAGGGCAGGGGCACCGGCACCTCCGCCTTCACCCGGCCCGGACGGGCCGACATCACCAGCACCCGGTTGGCCAGGAACACTGCCTCGTCGATGTCGTGGGTAACGAACAGCACGGTCTTGCGGGTCTCCGGCGTGTCGGCGCCCCACACCTCCAGCAGCAGCTCCTGCATCAGCTCGCGCGTCTGGTGGTCGAGCGCGCCGAAGGGCTCGTCGAGCAGCAGGATCTCGGGGTCGTTGGCCAGGGCGCGGGCGAGGGCCGTGCGCTGCTGCATGCCGCCCGAGAGCTGGCGCGGCCAGTGCTCCTCGAATCCGCGTAGCCCGGTGCGGGCGATGAATTTCTCCGTGGTCTCGCGGATCTGCGCCTCCGGCAGGCGGCTCTCGCGCAGGCCGAAGGCGATGTTCTGCCGCACCGTCAGCCAGGGGAATAGGGTGTAGGACTGGAACACCATGCCGCGGTCCGGCCCCGGGCGCGTCACCTGCCGCCCGTTCAGCGTCACATGGCCGCCCGTGGGCCGGTCGAGCCCGGCCACGATGCGCAGCAGGGTGGACTTGCCGCAGCCCGAGGGGCCGAGGATGGAGACGAACTCGCCCGGCGCCACGTCGAGGTCGGTGGGCTGCAGCGCCAGCGTCGGCGCGGCGCGGCCCTGGCCGGGGAAGGTGCGGGTGAGGCCCCGGATGGACAGACCCATGGAAAGGCCCTGCATGGCCTGCGCGCCGCCGCTCACAGCGAGGCCCAGCGGAACAGGCGGCGGTTGAGCGCCTTGAACAGCAGGTCCGTCACCAGCCCGATCACGCCGATGACGACGATGCCGAAGATCATCTGCCCCGTGTCGAGCAGGCGCTGGCTGTCCATGATCATGTGGCCGATGCCGCTCTGCGCGCCGATCAGCTCGGCGACGATGACGTAGGTCCAGGCCCAGCCCAGCACGAGTCGCAGCGCCTCCATCACCTGCGGCGCCGCGGCGGGGATGATGACACGCCGCAGGATGCCGCCCTGCCGCGCCCCCAGCGTGTAGGCCGCCTCCACCAGGTCGATCCGCGTGGCGCCGGCGATGACGGCGACCATGATGACGATCTGGAACACGCTGCCGAGGATGATGACGGAGAGCTTCTGCGCCTCGCCCACGCCGGCCCAGAGAATCAGCAGCGGGATGAAGGCGGAGGCGGGCAGGTAGCGGGCGAAGGAGATGAAGGGCTCGAAGAAGGCCTCCACCGGCTTGTAGGCGCCCATCATCAGCCCGAGCGGCACGGCGAAGGCGGCCGCCACCAGGAAGCCGCCCAGCACGCGCCACACCGTCATGCCGATATCGCCGAGGAAGTTGTATTCGGTGAAGAGGGACCAGCCGGCGGCCAGCGCGCGCCCGGGCGAGGCCAGGAAGAGCGGCTGCACATAGCCCCCCAGCGTCACCAGCGTCCAGAGGCCGATGAACAGCGCGAAGAAGCCGATGCCGAGCAGGACCCGGACGGAGGCGGAAACAGGTTTCAGGGGTTCCACGGAGCCTCGTTCATCCAGCGTCAACACAGCGGTGAAGAACTGGTATGCAATTGACGGGCCGGCCGCAATGGCATCATTGGCCCAGTTCAAGCTGTGGCATGCAGAACACTATGCTCACGATTTCGTGCTACCCATTTAAATTGCGGGAAGATGACAGGCGCAATCTGGGGTAGTGGTGTCGGCCTCGCAATCATTGGCAGTCCCCTCTTCATGCGCTCCAGCCATCTCTCCGCCCTGCTGCTCGCAACCACCGCCCTGTGCGCCCTGCTCGCGCCCCGCGCCGGCCATGCCGCGGACAATTTCAACCTCGACCTGAATGTCGGCGGCCAGAGCTACAGCCGCAGCTACAGCACCCTGGACGACCTGCTGAGCGTGCTCGACCCAGGTGGCATCCAGGCCATCGCGCCGAACTACCGCCCCGGCGTGCCGGTCAGCGCCATGGTGAACCTGCGCGGCGTGCCGGCCCAGGTGGTCTCCACCCCCGGTAGCAGCGCCCTCCGACTCGTCGTTCCCGGCGCGGGCGTGGAGCGCACCTTCGATGCCGGCACCCTCGCCGCCTCGCGCCGCGAGCTGGAGAGCTTCGCCAAGGGCGACGCCCCGGGCGCGACCGAGGAGCTGCAGCGAATCGCCAAGGCCGTGGTCTCCACCACCACCGCCGATCCGGTGGCGGGCAATCCGGGCTCGCTGCTCGGCCAGTCCGTGATGGCCGACTACGCCGTCGCCACCCGCCTGCCCGGCGACCTCGGCGACATGACGCCGCGCGCCGCCGGCTGGCATTTCGGCGCTGGCGTCAACTTCAACAGCCAGAGCACGCGCGACTTCGACACCAATGTCTACCAGCTGCCGCTGACCGCCTCCTACGCCTTCCGCCAGGACGGGCCGGAGGTGTTCTTCAACCTGCCGCTCAGCATCACCGAGACGGGCGGCGCCGTGTCCTACATCGGCTCCGGCTCGCTCGGCGTGCGGCTGCCGGTGGTGACGACCCCGGAGCTGCGCTGGGCGGTGACGCCCGCCGCCCGCTGGGGCGCGGCCGGCTCCGAGGAGATCGGCGCCGTCGGCATGGTGTGGGGCGGCTCGATCACCAGCGACCTGCGCATCGGTCTGCCCGGCCAGCTGACCCTCGGCGTCGCCAACGGCTTCGGCTACTACATGACGCGGCCGCTGAAGGTCGGCGAGTACGACGTCAAGTACGACCTCAGCAACCCGTACTTCCGCAACGGCGTCTCGCTGACCAAGCCGGTGGGCGAGGTGTCCGGCCGCCCCGTCACGATTGGCGCCTCCTTCGTCGATACCCGCATGACGGGCAGCGACCTGGCGGTCTCCAACTGGCAGGAATACGGCGTGACGGCCACGGTGGGCCGCGTCATGCCGGTGCGCCTCAGCGCCACCTACATCGATGGCGAGCGCGGCTATGAGGGCTTCCGCTTCGGCCTGAGCATGGCCTTCTGAGAAAGGCGGCCGGGGGAGGATGCTCCCCCGGCCAGTGTTTCCCTGACTGGTGTTTCCCCGGCCTGCTGCCCTTCCGGCCCTCAGGCCAGGAAGCGTGTGTCCAGCAGCTTGCCGAGATCGGGGGACTGGCGCACCACCCCGGCCTCCTTCTGCACCTCCAGCGCCTTGGTCATGAACTGCGGCAGGCCATCGGCCACATAGGCGCGGTTCTTCACCGCATCCTGCCACTCGATGAACTGCGCGCTGGCCTTGAAGGCCTCGGCGCTCTGGTTCACCCGCTTGCCCATGATCTCGTAGGACCTGTCCGGCTCGCGCGCGATCATCGCCAGCGCGTCGTGCCAGCTCTTGACCACCCGCTTCACCGCCTCGGGGTTCTTCGCCACGAAGTCCGGGGTGAAGGCCAGCGTGTCCACCACGCAGGGGTGCTGGATGGTGGTGGCCAGGATGCGGCCCTTGTCCTCGCCCATCGCCCGCACCTGGGAGAGGTAGGGCTCGTAGGTGGAGCAGCCGTCGAACTGGCCGGCGACGAAGGCCTGGGCGGCGGGCTGCGGCGCCAGCGTCGCGGTCTGCACGTCCTTGATGGTCATGCCGTTCTCGCGCAGCATGTAGGCCAGCACGAAATAGGGCGTGGTGCCCGGCCCATCCACGGCGATGGTGCGGCCCTTGAGGCCCGCCCAGCCGCCGACCGAGGGGCGCACGGCGATGCCGTCGCCGCCCTTCGAGCGGTCGAGCACCAGCACCTGCACCAGCGGCATGGTGCTGCCCCACAGGATCATGGTGTCGACCGTGGTGACGACGCAGTTCAGCGCGCCGGCGGCCAGCGCCAGGTTGCGCTCGCGCTGCGGCACGAAGCGCGTCTCGACCTCGATGCCGTTCGCCTTGAACAGCCCGGCCTGCTCGGCCAGGGTCAGCGGCGCGAAGCCGGTCCAGCCGGACATGCCGATGGTGATCTTGGGCAGGGTCTGCGCCCGCAGCACGGATGGCAGGGCGAGCGCGCCGGCGGCGGCGCCCAGGAACAGGCGGCGATGCATGATGTGGTCTCTCCTCAGGGCCTGGCGGCCTTCCCCCATTGCCGCTGAGGGTAGCGCCGCCGCCGGGCCGCGGGGAAGGGCTCAGCGCCGCCGGTCGAGCAGCAGCGTGGCGGCACTGACCCCGAGGCAGACCAGCAGCAGGATGAAGCCGAGGGCGAGCGCCAGCGGCAGGTCGCCCTTCTGGGTTTCGAGCGCGATGGCGGTGGTCATGGTGCGCGTCTCGCCCCGGATGTTGCCGCCCACCACCAGGATGGCGCCGACCTCGGCGATGGCGCGGCCGAAGGCGGCGAGGAACACGGTGGCCAGGGCCGGCCGCGCCATCCGTATCAGCTCCAGCCCGCAGCGGAACGGGCCGGCGCCGTCGATGCGCAGCGGGTCGCGCACCTCCTCCCACTGCGGCGCCAGCGCGCGGTGGGCCAGCGCCGTGACGATGGGCAGCGCCAGGACGGTCTGCGCCATCACCATGGCCTGGGGGCGGAACAGCCAGCCGAGCGGCCCGAGCAACCCGCTGCGCGAGAGCAGCAGGTAGCAGACCAGGCCCACCACCACCGGCGGCAGGCCGAGCGCCGCATTGGCCAGCACCAGCATCATGCCACGGCTGCGGAACCGGCCGATGGTGAGCAGCGCCGCCAGCGGCAGGCCGAGCAGGAAGGCGAACAGCGCCGCGCTGCCCGAGACGCGCAGGGAAAGGCCGACGATGCGCGTCAGCTCCGGGTCGGCGCCGCCGATCAACCGCAGCGCCAGCAGAAAGGCTTCGGCCAGGTCAGTCATGGCGGGAGAAGGGCATGGTGCGGCCGGAATGCCCATTGCGGGGGGCGGGGGCAAGCCCGCCCCTGCCGCTCCTTGCCGGCATCTGCCAGGGTGCCTGCAGAGGCGAAAGCCGGGGGAAACCTGCTCTGCGTCAAGGAATTCTTCGGCGGATCGGGGCCATTCTGGAGTGGCCCGAGTTTGAGGATCCGAGACATGCCGCACGATGCCGCCACCCCGCGCCACCTCCTGGTGCTCGATCCGCGCCAGACGGCCTGGGGTGCGCTGCTGGCGGCCGCGGGCGAGGACGTGGCCGTGCTGGTGCTGGACATGGCGCGGGACGGGCTGGTGCAGGCGGCCGAGGTCGCCGCCGAGCTGGCGCCGCTGGAGAGCATCCGCCTGGTCGGGCCGGGCGGGGCCGGCCGCGTCACCCTGGGTATGGTGGTGCTGGAGCCGGAGACGGCGGAGGAGCGCGGCCGGGTGCTGGCGGCGCTGGGCGCCACGCTGCTGCCGCAGGGAAGGCTGGAACTGCTGGAAATGGCCGGCGCCGGCGCCAGCGGGGGCCGGCTGATGGCCATGCTGGGGCGCGCCCTGGGGCGGGACGTGATGACGGAGGAAAGCCGCTTCGGCGCGCCGGAGATGACGGTGCCCGCCGCCCTGAGCAGCCCGGCCTGGGTGTGGGCGCCGCGCGGCCATGCCACGGCCGAGGCTGCCGCCCTGCGCTGAAGGCCGCCGCCTCTCCGGTTCCGTGCGCCACGGCAAGGGCACGAGAGAAAATGCCCGCCGGAGAGGCGGGCATTTCCTTCATGCATCCGCGGACCGGAGATCAGTCCTCGTAGCGGAAGCCCTGCATCGCCTTGACCTGGTCGCGGGTCATGGAGAGCGTCATCCGGTCGCGGTTGTTGGCGGCGGGCGTCAGCTGGGAGACCGGCACGGCCACATACTTGTCGGTGAAGCCCAGGCGGGATTCGACCTCGATGACCGCGAGCACGACCTGGTTCTGGGCATTGAGGATCAGGTCCTCAACCTCGCCGATCTCCACATCGTCCGAGCTGTAGACATCGCGGTCGAGCATCGCCTTGGCGCGGGTCTGGCCGGACTCGATGCGCGTCTGCGCGGCGGCCGGGGCCTGGCCGGTGCTCTGCGCCTGGGCGGGCAACACGACACCGCCCAGCATGAAGGCCGTGGCGGCGCCAGCGAGCAGGATCTTGCGTGTCATGATGGCGTTCCTTCTTCCGAGTCTGGATACGCCGCTCTAACGCGCACGGGCAGCGCCAGGTTGATGAAGTATCCGCGGCAGAAACAAAGGCGTTCCCCCCATCCAGGGTTGGGCTAGATTCCCATAATCCTCGAAATGTCGTTGACTCCAGCCGCAGGCAGAGATATTTCGAATTTCATCGAAAGGTTAGGGGTGGCATGGAACCGAAGCAGGCTGTGGCGGCCCTGGGTGCCCTGGCCCATGAGCATCGGCTCGCGGCCTACCGCCTGCTCGTGGAGGCGGGCCCCGAGGGATTGCCCGCCGGCGTCATCGCCGAGCGGCTGGGCACGCCGTCCTCGACACTGACCTTCCACCTGCAGCAGCTCCTGCAGGCGGGGCTGGTCACGCAGCGCCGCGCCGGCCGCCAGCTTCTCTACGCCATGGCACCCGCATCCATGAACGCGCTGGTGGCCTACCTGACCGAGAATTGCTGCGGCGGCGAAGCCGTCTGCGCCCCTGCCTGCGGGCCGGCGGCCCAGGCCACCCGCCTTCGCAAGACCTCCGCAGCCTGAGGGCACGAGGATGCCCGGCAAGACCCGTGAGGCGCCCTGTCCGCGGCCTCGTCCAGCCCTCTGGCGCAGGCCGGGAGGCGGGGCGGCGCCGGGGATGCAACACAGCCAGAGGGAAGGCGTCGTGACCGTCACCATCTACCACAACCCGGCCTGCGGGACGTCCCGCAACACCCTGGCCCTCATCCGCAACAGCGGCGAGGAGCCGGAGGTCATCGAGTATCTGAAGACGCCGCCGACGCGGGAGGTGCTGGCCGGCCTCATCCGGCGCATGGGCGTCCCGGTGCGCGACGTGCTGCGCCAGAAGGGCACGCCCTATGCGGAACTCGGCCTCGGCGCTTCCTCGCTGACCGACGACGATCTGCTCGACGCCATGATAGCGCACCCGATCCTCATCAACCGGCCGATCGTGGTGACGCCGCTGGGCGTGAAGCTCTGCCGCCCGTCCGAGGCGGTGCTCGACATCCTGCCGAACCCGCAGCGGGGCGCCTTCGCCAAGGAGGATGGCGAACAGGTCGTCGACGCACAGGGCCACCGCCTGATCTGAGCCGGGCGCCCGCGCCTTTCCGTCCCTGAACGCGACGCGCGGCGCCGCTGCCATCCAAGGCAGCGGATGGGCCGGCGCCGCGCAATGCCCGAGAGAACATGCCCCATGCTGGCCCTCGCCATCTTTGTCCTCACCCTCGTGCTGGTCATCTGGCAGCCACGCGGCCTCGGCATCGGCTGGAGCGCCATGGGCGGCGCCGTGCTGGCGCTGCTGACCGGCGTCATCGGCTGGGCCGATGTGCCCGTGGTCTGGGGCATCGTGTGGGACGCCACCTTCACCTTCGTGGCGCTCATCATCATCTCGCTGCTGCTCGACGAGGCGGGCTTCTTCCAGTGGGCCGCGCTGCACGTGGCGCGCTGGGGCGCCGGCCGCGGGCGGCGGCTGTTTCCGCTCATCGTGCTCCTCGGCGCGCTCATCGCCGCCTTCTTCGCCAATGACGGCGCGGCGCTGCTGCTGACGCCCATCGTCATGGCCATCCTGCTGCGGCTGAATTTCTCCGCGGGCGCCACGCTGGCCTTCATCGTCGCCTGCGGCTTCGTGGCCGACACCACCAGCCTGCCGCTGGTGATCTCCAACCTCGTCAACATCGTCTCCGCCAACTACTTCGGCATCGGCTTCGACCGCTACGCCGCCGTCATGGTGCCGGTGAACCTGGTGGCGCTGGCGGCGACGCTCGCCGTGCTCTGGGCCTATTACGGGCGCCAGATCCCCGCGCGCTATCCGCTGGCGCAGCTGGAGGCGCCGCGCACCGCCATCCGCGATGCCCTCGTCTTCCGCGCCGCCTTCCCGCTGCTGGCTTTGTTGCTGCTGGCCTATTTCGTCCTGGCGCCGCTCGGCGTGCCGGTGGCCGTGGTGACCGGCGCCGCGGCCCTCATCCTGCTGGTGCTGGCCGGGCGCTGGCACCGGGGCGGGCAGGGCGGCGTCATCCCCATCCGCAGGGTGGTGGGCGAGGCGCCGTGGCAGATCGTCGTCTTCTCGCTCGGCATGTACCTCGTGGTCTACGGGCTGCGGAACGCCGGGCTGACCGGCCATCTGGCCGGGGTGCTGGAATGGCTGGCCGGGCATGGCCTCTGGGCCGCGGCCATCGGCACCGGCTTCGGCGCCGCGCTGCTCTCCTCGGTGATGAACAACATGCCGGGCGTGCTGGTCGGCGCCCTGGCCATCGAGCAGGCGCAGGGCATCCCGCCCGCCATCCGCGAGGCGATGATCTACGCCAACGTCATCGGCTGCGACCTCGGCCCCAAATTCACCCCCATCGGCAGCCTGGCGACGTTGCTGTGGCTGCACGTGCTGGCGCGCAAGGGCACCACCATCACCTGGGGGCAGTACATGAGGGTCGGCCTCGTCATCACGCCGCCTGTCCTCCTGGCGGTGCTGGCCGCCCTGGCGCTCTGGCTGCCCGTGGTGGGCGCGCCATGAGCGAGGGCGCCCTGCACGATGTGGTGGTCATCGGCGGCGGGCAGTCCGGGCTCGCCGCCGGATACTTCCTGCGCCGGAGCGGCATTTCCTTCGCCATCCTGGACGCCCATGACCGGCCGGGCGGCGCCTGGCCCGGGGCATGGGATTCGCTGCGGCTGTTCTCGCCCGCGGCGATGAGTTCGCTGCCCGGCTGGCCCATGCCGCCCTCGGAGGGGGGCTATCCGGGCCGCGACCATGTCGTGGATTACCTGGCCCGCTACGAGCAGCGATACGGCCTGCCCGTCCGGCGGCCCGTGCGCGCCGAAAGCGTCCTGCGCATGGAGGGCGGCCTGTCGGTGCGGACCGACCGTGGCACCCGGCGTGCCCGGGCCGTCATCAGCGCGACCGGCGGCGCCAGCCGGCCCTTCATCCCGTCCTGGCCCGGCGGTGCGCTGTTCCAGGGCAGGCAGATCCATTCCTCCGCCTACCGCTCACCGCAGGGCTTCGCGGGCCAGCGCGTGCTGGTGGTGGGCGGCGGCAATTCGGGCGCGCAGATCCTGGCCGAGCTTTCCCGGGTCGCCGAGACGACATGGGTCACGCTGGAGCCGCCCCGCTTCCTGCCGGATGAGGTGGATGGCCGCGTGCTGTTCGCGCGGGCCACCGAGCGGGTGCATGCCCAGATGCAGGGCCGGGAGCCGGCCGCGCCCGGGGGCGGGCTGGGCGACATCGTCATGGTGCCGCCGGTCCGCGAGGCCCGGGACCGGGACAGGCTCCACGCCGTCCGGCCATTCGCCCGTTTCGTGCCGGAGGGGGTGGTCTGGCAGGACGGGACGCAAAGCCCCGTGGACGCCGTCATCTGGTGCACGGGCTTCCGCCCGGATCTCGGCCACTTGGCGCCGCTCGGCGTGCTGGAGGCCGATGGGCGCGTGGCCGTCGAGAACGGCCGCTCCACGCGTGAGCCACGCCTCTGGCTGCTCGGCTACGGCGACTGGACCGGCGCCGCCTCCGCGACCCTGGCGGGCATCACCCGGTCCGCCCGCGGCACCGTCCATGCCATTCAGCACTTCCTGACGACGGAAAGATCCTGATGCCCGCTGACCTCGACCTCTCATTGCCCAACCTTTCCGAAGACCAGGTTGAGATGCCGGACCGTGGGAAGCTCGGCATTCCCGGCGCCAGCCGGCATCCGCCGCGCATCCTGCTGCTCTACGGCTCGCTGCGCGAGCGGTCCTACAGCCGCTTCCTGACGCTGGAGGCGGAGCGCCTCCTCCGCCGCTTCGGCGCCGAGACGCGGGTCTTCGATCCCCGCGACCTGCCCGTGGTGGACAGCGTGCCCGCCGACCATCTCAAGGTGGTGGAGCTGCGGGAACTCTCCCTCTGGTCCGAGGGCCAGGTCTGGTGCAGCCCGGAGCGGCATGGTGCCGTCACGGGAGTCCTGAAGAACCAGATCGATTGGCTGCCGCTGGAAAGCCGGGGCGTCCGGCCGACCCAGGGCAGGACGCTGGCGGTGATGCAGGTCTCCGGCGGCAGCCAGAGCTTCAACGCGGTCAACACCCTGCGCCTGCTCGGGCGCTGGATGCGGATGGTCACCATCCCCAACCAGTCTTCCGTGCCCAAGGCCTTCGAGCAGTTCGACGCGGCGGGCCGGATGCTGCCGGGGCCGCTCTACGACCGCGTCGTGGACGTCATGGAGGAGCTGGTGAAGTTCACCCTGCTCACCCGCGACATCTCGGCCCACATCACCGACCGCTACAGCGAGCGCAAGGAGCGGGCGGAGAAGCAGGCCAGGGAAGATCTGGCCAGGGAGGATCTGGCCAGGGAGGATCTGGCCAGGGAGGATCTGGCCAAACTCTCCGGCGCGGCCGGATGAGGGCGCCGATGCTCAGGCGTCCACCGCCTCCAGTTCCAGCCGGGCCGCGTTCTCCTGGATGAAGCGGAAGCGCAATTCCGGCTTGCGGCCCATCAGCGCCTCGATCAGCTCGGAGGTGGCGGCGCGTTCCTCGGGCGGCAGCACCACGCGCAGCAGGGTGCGCTTGCGCGGGTCCATGGTGGTCTCCTTCAGCGAGGCGGGCGGCATCTCGCCCAGACCCTTGAAGCGGCTGACCTCCACCTTCTGGTTGGGCTTGAAGGCCTTCTTCAGCAGCTTCTCGCGCTCGGCATCGTCCATCGCGTAGACGGTCTTGCCGGCGGTGGCGAGGCGGTAGAGCGGCGGCTGCGCCAGATAGACGCGGCCCTGCCGCACCAGCTCCGGCAGCTCCTTGTAGAAGAAGGTCATCAGCAGGGCCGCGATGTGCGCGCCGTCCACATCGGCATCGGTCATGATGACGACGCGGCCGTAGCGCAGCCGGGCGATGTCGAACTTCTCGCCCGCGCCGCAGCCGAGTGCCTCGATGAGGTCCTTCAGCTCCTGGTTCTGCCGCAGCTTATCGGCGCTGGCGGAGGCCACGTTCAGGATCTTGCCACGCAGCGGCAGCACGGCCTGGGTCTCGCGGTCGCGCGCCTGCTTGGCGGAGCCGCCGGCGGAATCGCCCTCCACCAGGAACAGCTCGGTGCCCTCGGCCGCCTCGCGCGCGCAGTCGGCCAGCTTGCCGGGCAGGCGCAGGCGGCGCGTGGCGCTCTTGCGCGGCGTGTCCTTCTGCTCGCGCCGGCGGATGCGGTCCTCGGCGCGCTCGATCGCCCAGGTGAGCAGGTTGCCGGCGGTGGCGGGGTCGCCCGCCAGCCAGTGGTCGAAATGGTCCCGCAGCCCCTGCTCGACGAGGCGGGCGGCCTCGGGGCTGGTCAGCCTGTCCTTGGTCTGGCCCTGGAACTGCGGCTCGCGCACGAAGACCGAGAGCATGCCCGCCAGCCCGCCGAACAGATCCTCGGCGGTGATGCTGGCGGCGCGCTTCTCCTTCTTCAGCTCGCCATAGGCGCGCAGGCCCTTCACCAGCGCGTTGCGCAGCCCGGCCTCGTGCGTGCCACCCAGCGGCGTCGGGATGGTGTTGGCATAGGTGTGCAGGAAGCCCTCGCCCTGCTCCAGCCAACTCACCGCCCATTCGGCGCGGCCGGCGCCCTGGGGGAAGGTGGCCTCGCCGGCCCAGGGAGCGGGGATGACGGGCGCGCGCCCCTCCAGCGCCGCGGCCAGGAAGTCCGACAGGCCGCCGGGGAAGTGCAGCGTGGCCTGGGACGGCGTGTCGTCCTTCACCAGGGACGGGTCGCAGGCCCAGCGGATCTCGACGCCGCGGAACAGGTAGGCCTTGGAGCGGCAGAGCCGGAACAGCCGCGCCGCCTGGAAGAGCTGCTGCCCGAAGATCTCCGGGTCCGGCTTGAAGCGGATGGTGGTGCCGCGCCGGTTGTGCACGGCGCCGGCGTTCTTCAGCTTGGTGAGCGGCTTGCCACGCGCATAGGCCTGGGTGAACAGGGTGCGGTCGCGCGCCACCTCCACCTCCAGCCGCTCCGCCAGGGCATTGACCACCGAGGAGCCGACGCCGTGCAGGCCGCCCGAGGTGTCATAGGCCTTGCCGGAGAACTTGCCGCCCGAATGCAGGGTGGTGAGGATCACCTCCAGCGCCGAGAGCTTGGGGAATTTCGGGTGCGGGTCGGTCGGGATGCCGCGCCCGTTGTCACGGATGGTGAGCCAGTTGTCCCGCTCCAGCGTCACCTCGATGCGGTCGGCATGGCCGGCCACCGCCTCGTCCATGGCGTTGTCGAGCACCTCGGCTGCCAGATGGTGCAGCGCGTTCTCGTCGGTGCCGCCGATATACATGCCGGGGCGCCGGCGGACGGGCTCCAGCCCCTCCAGCACCTCGATGTCCTTGGCCGAATAGGAAGCCCCTGCCGCTGCCTTGGGGCCACGGCCGCCGAAGAGATCGTTCATGTCTTGTTCACACCCTCAGCCGGCAAACTAGCCAAGGGAGGGGGTCGGCCGCAACCCTCTGTTCCGTTTTGCCGGGCCGGGGCGGCCGGCTGGCCCCGCGCCGGGCAGGCTGGGCGGGGCAGCCAGGGAGGCAGCCAGGGGGCGCGGCGGCCCCCTGGCGTTTCAGGTGCTTACTTGTCGAGATGCGCTTCCAGCATCCACAGCTTCTTGTCCAGGTCGCGGGACAGGCCGGTCAGCAGGTCGGCCGTGTCGGCATCGCCCGCCTCGTCGGTGGCGTCGATCCCCTCGCGCACGGACTTGGCGAGGTTGGCGAAGCGGTCGGCCAGCTCCTTCACATGCTCCATGCTGGCCGTGGTGTGCTGCGGGTAGGCCGGCAGGCGGGTCTTCTCGCCCACCAGCTGGCTGGTGCCGTCCGGCGTGCCGCCGATCTGCACCAGGCGCTCGGCC
The DNA here is from genome assembly GCF_042651065.1 of Teichococcus aestuarii. Taxonomy (NCBI): domain Bacteria; kingdom Pseudomonadati; phylum Pseudomonadota; class Alphaproteobacteria; order Acetobacterales; family Roseomonadaceae; genus Roseomonas; species Teichococcus aestuarii. Next base: position 91,957 of record NZ_JBHSCH010000002.1, on the reverse strand, counting down.
ACCTCGTCGGCGGTGGCGAAGAGCTCGTTGTAGAAGCCCTCCAGCATGGTGTGCAGGCCAATGAAGTTGGAGCCGCGCAGGGTCCAGTGCGCCATGCGCACGCAGTTGGTCAGGTCGATGGTGTCGACCAGCGTGCCGTTCAGCACGTTCACGGACACCTTCTTGGCGTTCTCGCCCAGATCATTGCGGGTGGCGCGCAGGCTCATGGTTTGGTTCTCCTGTTCGGCGCGGGTAACGCTGAAGCTTGTGTGGGGTTGCCGGGGGCGGCTGTCAGCCCCGCCTCCCGCCAATTCTAGAGGGACTGGTGGATATAGCGCGCGCTCTCGGGGCCGGTTTCACCCCGGTGCAGAACCGCGGCGCGGGCGATGGCGGCATGGTCGGCCGGCTGCAGGCGGTCATTCTCGCGCAGATGTTCCGTCCAGCTGCCCACCGACCACACCTCCACCCACAACTCGGGGTGCGCGACATCCTCGTAGAGCCGCCAGGAGAGCGCCCCGCTGCGCAGCCGGGCGCGGCGCAGATCGGCCATGGCGGCGAGGAAGGCGGCCCGGTCGGCGGGGTCGATGCGGTAGCGGACCATCTCCAGCACCTGGCCGCGGTCCTGCGCCAGGAGGGGCGCCAGCTCGGCGGCCGGCGCCTCGGGCTGCGGCATGGCGGGGCTGGCCACCTCGGCGGGGCCGGGCTGGTCCAGCCGCCAGCGGCGCATCGCCAGCGCCGCCGCGGCGCCACAGGCGCCGAAGCCCCACAGCGCCCAGCCCACCCCGACCAGCGTGCCCACCCAGCCTGCGAGCGCCGAGCCGAAGGCCAGCGCGCCGAAGAAGGAGAGCTGGTAGATGCCGATGGCGCGCGCCCGCACCCAGGCGGGCGATGAGAGCTGCGCCGCCGCCTGCAGGGTGCTGGCGGCGCCGATCCAGGCGGCGCCGTAGAGCAGCATGCCGAGCCCCGCCGCCGCCCAGCCGCCCAGGGCCAGGCGCGGCGCGAGGCCGAGCAGCAGCAGCGCACCGGAGGCGAGCAGCGAGGCCGCCATCACCAGCCCGCCACGGTCCAGCCGGGCGCGGGCGCGCGGCAGCAGCAGCCCGCCGCCCACGGCGCCGATGCCCATGGCCGCCAGCAGCAGGCCGAAGGCCTCGGGCCCCAGCCCCAGCCCCTCGCGCACCAGCAGCGGCAGCAGCCCCCACATGGCGGCGCCGAAGAAGAAGAACACCACCGCCCGCAGGATGATGACCCGCAGCGCCGGCGAGGCGCCGACGAAGCGCACCCCGGCGCGCATGGCGGAGAGGAAGTGCTCCTTGGGCAGCCGGCTGGCCGGCGCCTCCCGCCGCCACAGCACCAGCGCCACGATGAGGATGAGGAAGCAGAAGGCGTTGAAGGCGAAGGCCGCCTGGGTGCCGGCGAGGCCGATGATGAAGCCGCCCAGTGCCGGCCCCACGGCGCGCGCCAGGTTGAAGCCGATGCCGTTGAGCACGATGGCCTGGGTGAGGTCGGCGCGCGGCACCAGCTCCGGCGTGGTGGCGGCCCAGGCGGGGAAGTTCATCGCGCTGCCGGCGCCGATGGCGAAGGTGAGCGCCAGCAGCCCCCACGGCCCCAGCACGCCCAGCGCCGTGAGGATGCAGAGGAGCAGGCCCATGGCGCACATCCAGGCCTGGGCGAATATCAGGTAGCGGCGGCGGTCCACGATGTCGGCCATGGCGCCCGATGGCAGCGCCAGCAGGAAGACCGGCAGCATCGAGGCCGCCTGCACCAGGCTGACCATGATGGGCGAGGGGGCGAGGCTGGTCATCAGCCAGCCGGCGCCGGTGTTCTGCACCCACATGCCGGTGTTGCTGGCCAGGTTGGCCAGCCAGAGCAGCCGGAAGGCCGGGTGGCGGAGCGGCGTGAAGGCGGAGGGCGGAGTCGGTTGGGGCATGGTGGGGGGCAAGCTGCCTCAATACCCCCCGGGGGGGCGTGACTGTTTGGTCATCTGCGCGCGACCGGCGGGATACACGAGGAAACGTTCATTTCCGGAAAAGGGCTCCGAGAAATCATCGCCGGCCTGGCGGCGCCCCGGCGGGGAGCGCCATGCCAGGCTGGCAAGGCCTCCCGGCTTCGTTTTTCCCGGACCGGAGGACGCTTTCCGTCAGGCGAAGTCCCGCTCGCGCTGGCGCACCAGGGCGGTGATGGTGGCGTTCACCGGCGCCGCGCGCCCGGCCAGCGCCGCCTCCCGCGGGATGGCGCCGTTGATGGCGTCGATCTCGCTGCGGCGGCGGGCCCGGTGGTCGAGCAGCAGGGAAGGGCGGGCATTGGGGATCTTGCGGCCGAAGGCGGTGATGTGCGCCACCGGGTCCTCCACCGAGAGGCGAACGCCGCGCGCCTTCGCCACTTCCCATGCCTCCACCCCGCAGGCGCGGGCGGTGGGCCACAGGTCCTCGTCCGCCATCACCTCGCCGATGGTCAGGCCGGTCAGCGCGCAGATCCCGGAGAAGGTGACGTTGCAGATCAGCTTCTCCCAGGTGAGGGCCTGGATGTCGTCGCAGGCCTCGGCGCGGAAGCCGGCGCCGCGCCACATCGCGGCGATGGCCGCGAGGCGCGGCGTCGCCGGCCCGTCCAGCTCGCCGATGCGCACCACCTCCATGCCGTTGTGGTGGGCATGGCCCGGCCCCTTCAGCGAGGCGCCGAAGCCCCCGGCGATGCCCGCCACCACCCGGTCCTGCCCCAGCGCCCCGGCCAGCACGGCGCTGCTGCCGAGGCCGTTCTGGATGGTCAGCACCGTGGTCTCCGGCCCCAGCAGGGGCGGGATGGCGCGGGCGGCGGTGGCCACGTCCCGCGCCTTGGTGGCGAGGATCACCAGATCCACCGGCGCTTGGCCCTCAGTGGAGGTGGCGGCGGCGAGGCGCACGGTGCGCTCGCCCGAGGCGCCCTCCAGCCGCAGCCCGTCGCGGTTCATCGCGTCGACATGCGCGCCCCAGGAATCGATGGCCAGCACATCGTGCCCCGCGGCGGCGAACAGGCCGGCATAGACCGAGCCCATGGCGCCGCAGCCCAGGATGGCGATTCGTGACATGCATTCCCTCCGTCGCGGCGCCTCTGCCACGCCGGAGGTCCGGTCATGCGGGTGCCGTCAGGGGGCAAGCCTCCCCCGCATCAGCGCCGCCACGCAAGCCTCGAAGCCCTCAAGCTCCTGCCAGCGGCGCGCCTCCGGCACCTCCCGCGCGACGAGGATGCCGCCCGCGGCGGCGATGCCGCCATCGATCATCAGGTTGTCGTGGCAGCCGAAATCCTCCAGCGCCAGCCCCTCGGCATCGGCCCAGCCGCCCCCGGGGCCCGGCCGCAGCCCGGCGCCCAGGAAGTGCCGCGTGCGCTGGGTGAAGCCCTGGCCGCTGTTGCTGTAGCCCGCCACCGGCCGCCCCAGCGCCCGCATGAAGCCCAGCTCGTACACCGTGCCGGCATCGGCCGAGGGGCCGCGGAAGGGGGTGAGGTTGGCCACCAGCGCGTCGCAGGCGCGGATATGCGCCTCGTTGCGGAGATAGATCTCCAGCCAGCGGCTCTCCGCCGCGTCGGCGGCGGCGCTCTCGATGGGGTCGGTCGGGAAGACGCCCTCCGCGCCGTGCCGGGCGCAGATGGCCTTCTTGGCGGCGGCGATGGCGGCGGCGTCGGGGAGGAAGACATCGGGTCCGGCGAGGTAGATGCGCATGGCGCGCAATCTGCCCCGGCCGGGCCCGGCTGGCCAGGAGCGGCGCGCCTCAGGCGGCGTCCAGCGCCCGGGGCGGCAAAGCGTGCAGGTCGCCCACGAAGCGGTCGCGCCAGCGCTCCAGGCTGTTGTGGCGCATCACCTTCAGCATGGCGGCGTGGCGCTCGCGCCGCTCCGCCAGCGGCATGGCCAGCGCCCGGGCCAGGGCATCGGCCACGCCAGCCTCGTCATGCGGGTTCACCAGCAGGGCGGCATCCAACTCCCGCGCGGCCCCGGCGAATTGCGAGAGCACCAGCACGCCCGGATCGGCCGGGTCCTGCGCCGAGACGTATTCCTTGGCGACGAGGTTCATGCCGTCCCGCAGCGGCGTCACCAGCCCGACGCGGGCGGCGGCGTAGAGCGGCATCAGGGCGCGGCGGGGGAAGGAGCGGTTCAGGTAGCGAAGCGGCGTCCAGTCGAGGTCGGCGAAGCGGCCGTTGATGCGGCCCGCCTCGCCCTCCAGCTCGCGCCGGATGGCCTGGTAGGCCTCCACATCGGTGCGGGAGGGCGGCGCGATCTGCAAATACTCCACCTGCCGGTGCCATTCCGGGTGCTTCGCCAGGAAGCGCTCATAGGCGGCGAAGCGCTGGCGCAGCCCCTTGGAGTAGTCGAGCCGCTCCACGCTCATCATCAGCGCCCGCCCGGCGAGGCCGGAGCGGAGTGCCGCGAGCTGCGGCTGGTCCGCGCCCGCCACCGCCTCGGCCCGCAGCGCATCGACATCCACGCCGATCGGGTAGACGCCGGTGCGGATCCGGCGGCCCTCGGCGGCCAGCAGCCCGCCCTCCAGCGCCGTGCCGCCCAGCTCGCGGCAGACATAGTCGGCGAAGGCGGTGCGGTCGGCCTCGGTCTGGAAGCCGATCAGGTCGTACTGGCAGAGGGCGCGCACCAGCTCGGCATGGACCGGCACGGTCATCAGCACGGAGGGCGCCGGGAAGGGGGTGTGCAGGAAGATGCCGATGCTGTTGCGCAGGCCGAGCGCCCGCAGCGCCCCGGCCAGGCAGAGCAGGTGGAAGTCGTGCGCCCAGATGACGTCGTCCGGCGCCACGAGGTCGGCCAGGTGGCGGGCGAAATGGGCGTTGACGCGGCGGTAGCCCTCGAACTCCGACCAGTCGAAGCGGGCGAGGCCGGTCTGGTTGTGCAGGATCGGCCAGAGCGTGCCGTTGGCGAAGCCGCGGTAGTAGTCGTCGTAGTCCCGCTGCGTCAGGTCGGTGGTGTAGAGGGTGACGGGGCCGCTGCGCGCCACGGCGGGCGGCAGGCCGGGCGGCAGGCTCTCGGGCGGCACCACATCCGGCACCGTCTGGCCGGACCAGCCGAACCACAGCCCGCCGGTGTGGCGCAGCGCGTCCATCACGCCGGCCGCCAGGCCGCCGGCGGTGGCCTCGCCCTCGTTGATCGGGGCGACACGGTTGGAAACCACGACCAGTCGCGACATGCGCGCTTCCCCTCACGCCGCCTCCGGCAGCTCCGGCAGGTTCCCGGAGTGCTGCTGGCGCAGCAATTCGCGATACGGTCCGTGGCGGCGGGCCAGCTCCGACGGAGGGCCGTCCTCCACGATCCGGCCGTGATTCATCACGATGATTCTGTCGAAATTTTGCAGGGTCGAAAGGCGGTGCGCGATGGCGATGACGGTGCGGCCGCGCATCAGGCTGTCGAGCGCCGCCTGGATGGCGCGCTCGCTCTCGCTGTCCAGCGCCGAGGTGGCCTCGTCGAGCAGCAGGATGGGCGTGTCCTTCAGCAGCGCGCGGGCGATGGCCAGGCGCTGCCGCTGCCCGCCCGAGAGCTTGACGCCACGGTTGCCCACCACCGTGTCGAACCCCTCCGGCAGCGCCTCGATGAAGGCGCGGCAATGCGCCATCTCGGCGGCGCGCAGCACCTCCTCGTCCGTCGCGTCGGGGCGGCCGTAGCGGATGTTCTCCCGCACCGTGCGGTGGAACAGGGCGGTGTCCTGCGGCACCACGGCCAGCGCCGTGTGCAGGCTCTCCAGCGTGACGTCGCGCAGATCCTGCCCGTCGATCAGCACGCGGCCGGAATCGGGGTCGTAGAAGCGTTGCAGCAGGGCCAGCACGGTGGACTTGCCGGCGCCCGAGAAGCCCACCAGCCCGACGCGCTGGCCGGGCGGCACGGTGAGGTCCAGCCCGTCCAGCACCGTCGGGCGGTCGGGATAGGCGAAGTGCACCGATTCGAGCCGCACCTCCCCCGTGCCGGGGATAAGGGGGACGGCGCCGGGGCGGTCCTCCAGCGCGTGCGGCACGAGGAGGGCGCCGGTCGCCTCCTCCAGCCGGGCGAGCTGCTGGGTCAGTTCCACCAGCGCCACCGCGATGTCCCGCGTGCCGTGCAGGATGGTCAGCGACAGGGTGGCGAGCAGCGCCACGTCCCCCACCGAGGCCTGGCCGCGCTGCCAGAGCAGCAGGGCGGCGGCCAGCACGGCGCCCGCCATCAGCACGGTGAGCACGGCGTGGATCGTCCGCAGCTTCTCCATGTAGAGCAGGCTGCGCCGGTGGGCGCCGATCTCCTCGCCCACGGCCCCGGCGATGCGCGCCCGCTCGCGCAGCGTGGCGCCGAAGGCGCGCATGACGCCAATATTGCCCACCACGTCCACCAGCTCGCCATCGATGGCGGCGGCGCTGTTGGCGTGCCGGCGGTGCAGTGCGGCGCCACGTCGCGCCAGCCGGTGCATCAGCAGGCCGATGGCCAGTGCCACGGCGGCCAGCGCCAGTGCCAGCGGCGGGTGGATGGCGCCGGTGAACAGGATGGCGCCGATCACCGCCGCGCTGGGCGGCACCACGTTCCAGGCGAGCGTGTTCTCCACCGTGAAGGCGGCCTGGGCGGTGGCGGAGACGCGGGCGGCGAGCGCCCCTGGCAGGCGGTCCGCGAAGTAGCCTGGGGTGTGGCCGGCGAGATGGGCGAAAAGATCCTGCCGGATGTCGCCGGTGACGGCGGTGAAGCTGCGCGCCGCCGCCCAGCCGCCGACGCGCCAGAGCAGGTTGTCGGCCGCGATGATGGCGCAGAGCAGCGCGAAGGCCGGCCAGACGCTGCGCGCCGCCGCCTCCGGCCCCATCGCCACGATGTCGATGAGGTGCTTCAGCCCGTATTGCGTGGAGATGGAGCACAGCACCGCCAGCAGCACGGCGCCGAACACCACGGCATGGCCCAGTGGCCGGCGGCGTGCATAGCGGAACAGGAAGCGGAAGGCGGAGGGTCGCGGCGCGCTCGGTGCGGTCAAGGCAGCCTACTTTTCGCCATAATGGATTTGTATAACGCCAATGAAGTAAAGGCGCCGATAAATATTTTCAATGTTTTCGCGCCTGAACTCAAATAGAAGCTGTGATCTGCCTGAGAAAAGGGATCGCGTTCATGCGTATCGCGCAAATCTCGCCGCTGTTCGAGGCGGTGCCGCCCAAGTTGTATGGCGGCACGGAACGCGTCGTCTCCTCCCTCACCGAGGAACTGGTGGCCATGGGCCACGATGTCACCCTCTTCGCCAGCGGCGATTCCGTCACCGCCGCGAAGCTTGCCGCGATGCGCGACCAGGCGCTGCGCCTCGACCCCACCGTGAAGGACTGGGTGGCGCACTACTACAAGATGGTCGAGCAGATCGCCCAGCGCGCCGGCGAGTTCGACGTCATCCACTCCCATATCGACTACTTCCCGCTCGGCCTGCTGGACCGGCAGCGCACGCCGTTCCTGACCACCCTGCATGGTCGGCTCGACCTGCCGGAATTCAAGATGATCTACGAGACCTACGGGCACACGCCCTTCGTCTCGATCTCCGACAACCAGCGCCTGCCGATCCCGAAGCTGAACTGGGCGCGCACCGTGCTGCACGGCATGCCGGCCGACCGGCTGACGCCGCAGCCGGTGGAGCAGAAATACTTCGCCTTCCTCGGCCGCGTCTCGCCGGAGAAGGGGCTGGACCGCGCCATCCGCATCGCCGCCCGCGCCGGGGTCAAGCTGAAGGTTGCCGCCAAGATCGACGACGCCGACCGCGCCTACTACAACCGCGAGATCTCGCCGCTGATGAACCAGTCGCATGTCGAGTACATCGGCGAGATCAACGACAGCCAGAAGCCCGAGTTCCTCTCCGGCGCCCATGCCCTGCTCTTCCCGATCGACTGGCCGGAGCCCTTCGGCCTCGTCATGATCGAGGCGATGGCCTGCGGCACGCCCGTCATCGCCATGCGCCGCGGCTCCGTGCCGGAGGTGATGGAGAACGGGCTGACCGGCTTCATCGTCGAGAACGAGGATGAGGCGGTGGCGGCCGTCGCGCGCATTCCGGAGCTGGACCGCGCCCGCATCCGCCAGCGCTTCGAGCAGCGCTTCACCGCCCGCCGCATGGCCGAGGACTATGTCTCGGTCTACGAGCAGCTGATCGAGGCGAACAAGAAGCCCCGCCTGCGGGCGGTCAACGTCTGACAGAAAAAAGAAACCTGGGGGAAGGAATTCCCCCAGGCCCCCATCTTCTTTCTGCAAGGGCCGGCGGACGATGTCCGCCGGCCTTCAATCCTTCCGGTGCATCGCCTTCACCAGCACCAGGACGGGGACCAGGCCCACCGCCACGATCAGCAGCGCCGCCGTCGAGGCCTCGGCCAGCCGCTCGTCGGAGGCCAGGTTGTGCACCCGCACAGCCAGGGTATCGAGGTCGAAGGGGCGGACGATGAGGGTGGCGGGCAGCTCCTTCATCGTGTCCACGAACACCAGCACGGCGGCGGTGAGCAGCGCGCCGCGCGCCAGCGGCGCCTCCACCCGGCGGATCGCCTCGCCCGGGCCACAGCCCAGCGTGCGGGCGGCCTGGAACAGGCTGGGCTTGAGGCGGGCCAGACCGCTCTCCACCGCCGACTGCCCCACGGCCAGGAAGCGCACCACATAGGCGAAGACCAGCGCCACCATGGTGCCCGAGAGCAGCAGCCCGGTGGAGAGGCCGAACTGCGCCCGCATCCAGCCATCCAGCGCGTTGTCGGCCAGCCCGAAGGGCACCAGCGTGCCGACGGCGATGACCGAGCCCGGCACCGCGTAGCCCAGCCCCGCCACCCGGTTGGCGATGCGGGAGAGGCGCGAGGGATAGAGCCGCAGCCCCCAGCCCAGCAGCGCCGCCAGCGCCACGCCGATCAGCGCCGTGGTGCCGGCCAGCAGCAGCGAGTTGCGGGCGAAGGGCAGGTAGCGGTGCGGCGCCAGCGCGTCGCCCTGCTCCACCATCAGCCAGAGCAGCCCGCCCGCCGGGATGGCGAAGCCCACCAGCACCGGCAGGGTGCAGAAGGCGGTGGCCGCCCAGGCCTTCACGCCATGCAGCGCCACCGGCCGCAGCGGCGGCTGGCGGGTGGTGGTGGGGTGGTAGCGGCGCCCGCCGCGCGAGGCGTGCTCGGCCAGCAGCAGCAGCGCCACCACGCCCATCAGGCAGGCGGCGAGCTGGCTGGCGGCGCCGCGGTCGCCCATGCCGAACCAGGCCTCGTAGATGCCGGTGGTGAAGGTGCGGACGGCGAAGTAGTCCACCGTGCCGAAATCGGCCAGCGTCTCCATCAGCACTAGGCCGGTGCCGGCGGCCAGCGCCGGCCGCGCCAGCGGCAGCGCCACCCGCAGGAAGGTGCGCGGCAGGGAGAGGCCGAGCGTGCGGCTGGCCTCGATCAGGCAGGTGCTCTGCTGCAGGAAGGCGGCGCGGCAGAGCAGGTACACGTAAGGGTAGAGCACGGCGGCCAGCATCAGCGCGGCGCCGGGCAGGCTGCGGATCTCGGGGAACCAGTATTCGCCCCAGCGCAGCCCGGTGGCGTCGCGAATGGCGGTCTGCACCGGGCCGGCGCCATCCAGCAGCCAGGTGTAGAGATAGCCGCAGACATAGGCCGGCATGGCCACCGGCAGCAGCAGCGCCACCTCCAGCGACTTGCGGCCGGGGAAGCGGCAGGCGGTGACCAGCCAGGCGCAGACCACGCCCGTGCCCGCCGCCATCACCGCCACCAGCGCGCCCAGCTGCAGCGAGTTGCCCAGATAGGGCAGCAGGTTGGTCCGGGCGATATGGTGCCAGACCTGGTTGTCGCCGCCGCCGAGCAGGGGGGCGGCGGCGCTGGCCAGCACCGCCAGCACGGGCAGCGCCACCAGCAGGGCGACGAGCCAGCCGGCGCGCGCCCAGAGCGGCACGCGCCGCCGGGGCGGCTGCCGCGCCGGGGCGCCGGCCTGGGTGACGGGATGGGGGGAGGGGAGAGTTGTGATTGACACGCGACTGCGACTGCTTTTCAGCCGCGTTAGCACCGGCCCCCCGCCGGTGCAAAGGCAATCCCGCCCCGCGGTGCCCCAGGGAGGCGGCGTGGGGCGGCTACTCGGCGGCGCCGGCCTTCCGGGCCTGCCACTCCGCCAGGGTGGTGCGCGGGATGTCCACCCGGTCCCGCGTGCGGGTGTACCAGCCGCGGCCGTGCATGCGCCCCAGCAGGTCCAGCTTCGGGGTGTCGATGTAGTATTTCTCGGCGTTCAGCACGCAGTCGTCGCGGACATGCAGCGCCAGCACCCGGCCCAGCACCAGCGTGTGGTGGCCGACGGGCACGAGCTGGAAGGTCTCGCACTCCATCGCCACCGGGCTCTGGGCGATGCGCGGCGGCGCCACGCGGGTGCTGGCGGCCTTTTCCAGCCCCACCTCCTCCAGCTCGTCCACCCCGGGGGGGAAGTCGGTGGCGGTGGCGCTCATCGCCGGCCCCATCGCCTCGTTCACCAGGCAGACGACGAACTGGCCGGTGGCGCGGATATTGGCCAGCGTGTCCTTGGCCGGGGCGTCGGCGCCCTCGGGGCGCGGGCCGCAGGAGAAGCCCACCACCGGCGGATTGTCGCCGAAGGCGTTGAAGAAGGAATAGGGCGCGGCGTTCACCACGCCCCCCTGGTCCTGCGACACCACCCAGGCGATCGGGCGCGGCACGATGGTCGAGACCATCAGCTTGTAGGCCTCGCGGGTCGGGATCGTCTCGAAGTCGAACAGCATGCGGGGCGTCGTCCTGGCGGAAGGAGGAAAGGGGTCAGCCGACCTTGTGCGGCGCGGGCTCGCCGCGCAGCAGCACGGCGTCGAGGTTGTCGAGGCAGCGGAAGCCCATGGCGTCGCGCGTCTCCACCGTGGCGCTGCCGAGATGCGGCAGCAGCACCACGTTGGGCGCCGTGTGGTAGCCCTCGAAGATCTTCGGCTCGCCGTCGAACACGTCGAGCCCGGCGGCGCGGAGATGGCCGGATTGCAGCGCCGCGCAGAGCGCCTGGTCGTCCACCGTGGTGCCGCGCCCGGTGTTGACCACGATGGCGCCGGGGCGGAGCTGGGCGATGCGCCGGGCATCGAGCCAGTGGCGCGTCGCGGCGCCGCCGGGGATGTGCATCGACAGCACGTCGATGGCGCCGAGGAAGGCGGTGTCGTCGCCATGGTAGGTCGCGCCCTGCTCCTCGGCGGGCGGGAGGCGGTTGCGGTTGCGGTAGTGGATCTCCATGCCGAAGCCGCGCGCCATCTGCGCCAGGGCCTGGCCGATGCGCCCCATGCCGAGGATGCCGAGGCGCTTGCCCTCCAGCGTCACCCCCATCAGCTGGGTGGGCGCCCAGCCGGTCCAGGCGCGGGCGCGCACCAGCCGCTCCGCCTCGCCGCCGCGCCGGGCGGCGGTCAGGATCAGCAGCATGGCGATCTCGGCGGTGGCCACGCTCAGCACGTCCGGCGTGTTGCTCACCACGATGCCGCGCGCCGCCGCCGCTTCCAGGTCGATATGGTCGGTGCCGACGCTGAAGGTGGCGATGATCTTCACGCTCTCCGGCAGGGCGGCGATGGTCTCGGCCCTCAGCGCGTCGCCGGCGGCGCAGAGGATGCCCACCGCCTCACCCTCCGCCGCCGCCCTGGCGATCTGGCTGCCCGACATCGGCACGTCGGCCGGGTTGGGGATGGTGGTGTAGTCCCGCTGCGCGCGGGCCTCCACGGCATCCGGGAAGCGGCGGGTCAGCAGGAGGACGGGCTTGCTCATGCGGCTCAGCTCCAGATCGGGTCGATGGGGGGGTGGCCGGCCAGCACGGCCGCGATGTTGTCCAGGCTGCGGTGGCCCATGGCGTCGCGCGTCTCCACCGTGCCGCTGCCGATATGCGGCGCCAGCGCCACGTTGGGCAGGCCGATGAAGCGCCGGTCGAAGCGCGGCTCGCCCTCGAACACGTCGAGCCCGGCGGCGGCGATGTGGCCATCCTGCAGCCGGGCGATCAGCGCCTCCTCGTCGATCAGCCCGCCACGCGCGGCGTTCACCACCACCGCGCCGCGCGGCAGCAGGGCCAGGGTCTCGTTGTTCAGCACATGGCGGGTGGCGGGGGTGAGGGGGCAGTGGAGGGAGAGGAAGTTGCTCTGCGCCAGCAGGGCGGGCAGCGACTCCACGTAGTGCGCGCCTTCCTCCAGCGCCGGCGGCAGCGGCGCCACGTCGTGATAGAGCACGCGCATGTCGAAGCCGCGGGCGCGCCGCGCCACCGCGCGCCCGATCCGCCCCATGCCGAGGATGCCGAGCGTCTTGCCCCAGACGCGCACGCCGAGGAAATCGCCCATGCTGCGCGGCCCCCAGGCGTCGCGCCGCATCAGCGCGTCGGCCTCGGGCAGGCGGCGGGCGGCGGAGAGCAGCAGGGAAAAGGCGAGGTCGGCGGTGCAGCCGGTCAGCACGTCCGGCGTGTTGGTGACGATGAGGCCGCGCGCCTTGGCCGCCGCCACGTCGACATGGTCGAAGCCCACCGAGCAGGTGGCGGCCACCTTCACCTGGGGCGGCATGGCGGCGATGTAGCCGGCATCCAGCTTGAAGCTGGAGCTGAACAGCAGCGCCTCCGCCGCGTGGTCGCGCAGCAGCGCCAGCGATTCCTCGCGCCCGATGTCGTGCTCCACCGCCAGGACGCCGTCATACTCCGCCGCGGCCCGCGCCGTGACGGCGGGTGGCAGGCGCCGCACCGAGACGAGGCGGTGGCGCGATGCCCCTCCCGAGGGGGGGCTGGGGGGAACGCTGGCTGCGGACATGGCTTTCCGGACTCCCAATTCTTTGGAGGTAGCTTAACCACGTCCCCGGCCCTGGCCAGACCCTCCCTTTCCGCGCCCCCCCGTCTTGCCAGGGGCGGGGGAAGCGTTCACCGTCCGCGCCCAATTCTTTCGGGAGAGTCAGGACCATGGATCTCGGTCTGAGCGGGCGTCGCGCCCTGGTGATGGGGGCCTCGAAGGGCCTCGGCCGTTCGATCGCCGATGCGCTGGCGGCGGAGGGGGTGGCGGTGGCCGTCTCCGGCCGCAGCCAGGAGAGCCTCGACCGCGTGGCGGCCGAGCTGCAGGCGCTCGGCGCGCCGAAGGCGGTGGGCATCCCGGCCGACGTGGCCGAGGGCGCGCAGATGGACCGGCTGGCCGACGCCGCCGTGGCGGCGCTGGGCGGCGTGGACATCCTGGTGCTGAACCATGGCGGCCCGCCGACCTGCTCGGCGCTGGAGATGAAGCAGGAGGACCTGATCACCTGGTTCCAGCGCATCGTCCTCTCGCCCATCCGCATCGCCAACCGGCTGATCCCGGCGATGCGCGAGCAGAAGTGGGGCCGCATCCTGGCGGTGGGCTCCACCGGCATGGTGCAGCCGCTGCCGGGCCTGGCGCTCTCCAACACGCTGCGCGCCTCGATCGTCGGCTGGAACAAGACCCTCTCGGCCGAGCTGGCGGGCGAGGGCATCACCTGCAACATCCTGGCCCCCGGCGCCTTCGCCACCGACCGCACGGCGGAGACGCTGGCCGCCGTGGCCGCCAAGACCGGCAAGAGCATCGAGGCGCTGGTGGCCGAGCGCTCCGCCGCCATCCCCGCCGGCCGCTATGGCGAGCCGCCGGAGTTCGGCCCGATGGCCGCCTTCCTCGCCTCCGACAAGGCCGCCTATACCACGGGCCGCATCCACATCATGGATGGCGGGGCCGTCCGCTGTGTCTGATACGGCTGCCCGACTGAACCTGGTGCCGGATGTCGACCTCGCCGCCCGCATGTTCGACGAGCTGCGGGAGAAGAGCCGCGACGGCGAGGGCGTGACGCGTGAGGCCTATGGCCCCGGCGAGCGCATGGCCCATGCGCTGGCCCGGCGCGAGGCGGAGGCGCTGGGGCTGGAGGTGACCGCCGACCCGGTGGGCAACCTCTACATGACCCTGCCGGGGCGGGACCGGGCGGCGCCGCGCGTGCTGCTCGGCAGCCATCTCGATTCCGTGCCGAATGGCGGCAACTTCGATGGCGCGGCGGGTGTGCTCGCCGGCCTCGCCGCCGTCTCCGGGCTGAAGCGCGCGGGCTTCGTGCCCGAGCGGGACATCGTGGTGATGGCGACGCGGGCGGAGGAGGCGGGGGCCTGGTTCCCCACCTCCTACCCCGGCAGTCGCGGCGCGCTGGGCCGGCTGAAGCCCGAGGAGCTTCAGGTGAAGCGCCAGGACAGCGGCCGGACGCTCGCCGAGCATATGCGCGAGGAAGGCTTCGACCCCGACTTCGCCGCGCGCGGCGAGCGCGTGCTGACGCCGGAGAACACCGCCGCCTTCCTCGAGCTGCACATCGAGCAGGGGCCGGTGCTGGATGCGGAGCGCATCCCGGTGGCCATCGTCACCGGCATCCCCGGCAGCCGGCGGCTGCGCCAGGGGCGGGTGCTCGGCGAGTACAACCATTCGGGCGGCACGCCGCGCCGCTACCGGCGGGACGCGGCCATCGCGCTCGCCGAGCTGGCGGTGGCGCTCGACGAGGAGTGGGCGCTGCTGGAGGCGCGGGGCCACACCCTCGTCGTCACCTTCTGCACCCTGGCCACCACGGCGGAGGCAGGCTTCACCAAGATTCCCGGCGAGGCCACCTTCATGCTGGACGTGCGCAGCGTGAACCCGGCCAGCGTGGACGCCATCTTCGCGGCGCTCGCCCGCAAGGTGCCGGAGATCGAGGCCCGCCGCGGCGTGCGCTTCGAGCTGGGGGCCGAGACCGGCTCGCTGGCCTCGCCCATGGATGCCGGCATCCGCGCCGGCCTGGCCCGCGCGGCGGAGGCGGCCGGCGTGCGCCACCGCGAGATGGCCTCGGGCGGCGGGCATGACGCGGCGGCCTTCGGCGCCGCCGGCATCCCGGCGGCCATGCTGTTTGTGCGCAACCAGAATGGCAGCCACAATCCGCACGAGGCAATGCGGATGGAGGATTTCGCCGAAGGCTGCGCCGTGGTGGCGCACTGGCTGCGCGAGGCCGCCGGCTGAACCGGCGGGGCCGGGAAAATGGCCTCCCGGCCCCGCCTTGCTCCGCAACCGCTCAGAGCGGATCGGAGAAGCGGACGTTGTCCAGCCAGAGATCGGCGAGGCCGAAGGCCGGCTCTTCCTGGTCGGAATAGAGCAGCGCGGCGAAGCCAAGCTGGTAGGTCCCGCTCTCCTCCACCGTGAAGTAGATGTTGCTCCACTGCTGCCCGGTGTCGCTGAAGCCGTAGATCTGGGCGTGCGCCTCGTTCTGCAGCGAGATCAGCGCCAGGCACTCATAGCCTTCCGGCGCCCCGGCCAGCTCGTTCACCAGCCACATGTCGAAGGAGACGACCTGGCCCGCCTCGAGCTGCACCGTCGTCCGGATGCCCGACGCCTCCGAATGCAGCGGCATGGGCAGGCCGATCTCGGCGCCGCCGAAGAAGGCGGTCAGCCCGGCCAGGTCGTTCTCCGGCGCCGCGTCCGGCAGGGCCGACATGAGCACCTCGGCCACGCTGAGGTCGTTGACGTCGAACACCGTGCCGAAGCTCTCCCAGCCCTGCAGCCCGTCCTCGAAGGTGAAGTCGATGCCCGGCTGCTCGTCCGCGCCGGCGATGGTGACGGTGATCTGCGTCTCCGTCCCGTCGGCCGACTGGACGGTGAGGACATCCAGCAGGCTCTCGCCCGCCTTCAGCGCCTGCACCTCGGGCCGGTCGTGGCCGTCGAAGATGTAGATCCAGTCGCCCTCCCGGTCGATGGAGAGGGTGCCATAGGCGCTCTCCAGGACCGCCTCGCGGAAGGAGGACTGGCCGGCATCGGGGTCGGTGACGGTCAGCCTGCCATAGGTGATGGATTCGTCGTCCTCGATGACCGTCCCGGTGCCGGTGCCGCCGAAGACGGGGGCTTCCGGCACGTCGCACACGGTGAGGGTGAAGGGGGTGGTGACGGAAAGCCCCTGGCCGTCATGGTCGGTGGCGGTGACCCGCAGGTGCAGTGTGGCGGCGGCCTCGTGGTCCAGCGCGATGCCGTCCTTCAGCTTCAGCAGGTTGCCGGCCACCTCGAAGCGCTCGTCATCGACGCGGAAGCGGTGCGTGTCGCCGGCATCGGGGTCGACCGCCGTCAGCGTGCCGACCACCGCGCCGGCCTCGTTCTCGCGCAGCGAGAAGCCGCTCAGGCGGATGTCGCGGGGCGAGTCGTTGGCGTCCAGCACCGGCACGGCGAGGCTGCGCTCCGTCCACAGCCCGTGGCTGTCCGTCGCCCGCACCAGCACGGCAATCCCGGCCTCGGTCTCGAAGTCGAGGGAGACGCCCTCCCGCAGCCGCAGCAGGTTGCCGTCCACCACCTCGAAGCGCTCATCCGCCGTGCTGAAGCAGAGGCTGTCGCCCGCATCCGGGTCGGCGGCGGAGAGCCGGCCCAGATTGGCGCCGGGCAGGTTCTCGTAGAGCGGCACAGGGGAGAGGGTGGGGGCGGCGGGGGCCTCGTTGACGTCGCGCACCGCCAGCTCGAAGCGGCGGGTGACGGACAGGCCGCTGGAATCGGTGGCGGTCAAAGCGAGGCACAGCACCGGCTCGGCCTCGAAATCGACAGCGATGCCATCCTTCAGCTTCAGCAGGGTTCCGGCCACCTCGAAGCGGTCGTCATCCACGCTGTAGGTGAGGCCGTCGCCATCGGGGTCCCGC
The DNA here is from genome assembly GCF_042651065.1 of Teichococcus aestuarii. Lineage (NCBI taxonomy): Bacteria > Pseudomonadati > Pseudomonadota > Alphaproteobacteria > Acetobacterales > Roseomonadaceae > Roseomonas > Teichococcus aestuarii. Next base: position 75,414 of record NZ_JBHSCH010000002.1, on the reverse strand, counting down.
GCACAGACGGTGCCCACCGCCGCGCCCGGCCGCGCCTCCTCCAGCGCCAGCGCGGAGAGGCTGAGGTCGGCCGGCGCCTCGTGCACCGGCCGCGCGGCGCGCGCCTCGCCCAGGCCGTGCATCAGGTAGTGCAGCATCGGGTTCACGCCGGCCTCGGCCACGTCCAGGTTGTCGGCCAGATACTTGCCGCCGTCGAACCCGGCCGAGGGGCTGCGCTGCTCGCGCCAGCCGAAGCGCAGGTAATGCTCCAGCGGGTCCATCCCGCTGGCGGCGACGTCGGGGTTCTGCGCCAGGTAGTGGTCGCGGTCGAACACCGCGTTGGCGGCACGGCCCTCGGCGCGGCCGAACAGCACGTAGTGCTCCTGCGGGTTCATGCCGGAGCGGGCGACGTCGGGGTTCTGCTCCAGGTAGAACGCCGCGTCGAAGCCCAGCACCTCCAGCGCGCCCGGCGTGGCGGAGCGCCCCTCGAAGCGGCCGAAGGCGATGTAGTGCTCCAGCGGGTCGATGCCGGCGGCGGCGACATCGGGGTTGGCGGCGAGATAGGCGGCGGTGTCGAAGAAGGGGGAGGGGTCGCGCCCCTCGCGCCAGCCGAAGACGCGGTAATGCGTCAGCGGGTCGATGCCCGAGGCGGCCACGTCGGGGTTGGCGGCCAGATAGGCCTGGGCGTCGAACAGCCCGCCGGTGGCGCGGCCCTCCTGCCAGCCCTGGCTGGCATAATGCGTATCGGCATCGGCGCCGGAGAGCCAGACATCATGGTTGCGGCTGTAGTACAGGAGGTCCTCGACCAGCAGGTCGCCATCAGCGTCGTCCACCGTGCCATCGGTGAACACATAGCGCCCGCCGGCCGCGGCCCGCACCGGCTCGCCCTCGGGCCCCCACACGGTCACCACGCCGCCATTCCGCTGGATCGTGGCCTCGGTGAGACGGAAATTGAAGGTTGTGGTGTTGATGGACATGCTTTCCCCCGGACCCGCCGGCGTTTCCAGAAAAACCGCCGGCTTTGCCATTTTTTATACAGGGGATATTAATTTATTGTCCGATCAAAATAATGTTTCCAGGACGTCCAATGTGAGACAATGTAAGAATGGTGGGCACCATGACTGAGCCGGATGCCAAGGCGCCGGAGATCTGGATCGACGGCGATGCCTGCCCGGTGCGCGAGGAGGTGTTCCGCGTCGCCGGGCGGCTGGGCCTGGTGGTGCATGTCGTCTCCAACGGCGCGCGGGGCATCCGCCTGCCGGAGGTGCCCTGGATCCGCCGCGTCATCGTGGCCGAGGGCGCCGATGCCGCCGATGACTGGATCGCCGAGCGCATCCGCGGGCAGGATCTCTGCATCACCGCCGATATCCCGCTGGCCTCGCGCTGCCTGGCGCGCGGCGCGCGGGCGCTCTCGCCCAATGGCCGCGTCTGGACCACCGACAACATCGGCAGCGCCCTGGCGGGGCGCGAGGTGGCGCGCCACCTGCGGGAGATCGGCGCCACCACGCGCGGCCCGGCGCCGATGGCGGCCGCTGACAAGTCCCGCTTCCTCTCGGCGCTGGAGACGGAGGTGCAGGCGGCGATCCGGGGCGTGAGCAACCCGGCGCCGGTGCTGTGGCGGCCGGGGCTCGACATCTGAGGCGGCGGGGGAGGCGGGGCTCTCCTCCCGCTTCCCGCCCGCCGGCTCAGGGCGTGGGCGCGTCCGGCGGCAGCAGGGCCTGCTCCTTCAGCGCGGCCCAGAAGGCGGCGGGGATCTCCTGCTTCATCAGCGCGGCGTTCTGACGCACCCGGTCAGGGTGCTTGGCGCCGGGGATCACCGACGCCACCACCGGGTGCGCGGCGCAGAACTGCAGGGCGGCGGCCTTGAGGTCCACCCCATGCTCGGCCGCCACGGCGGCCATGCGGTCGCGCGCCGCCACCTGCTCGGGGCCGGCTTCCTGGTAGTCGAAGTTGCGGCCGCCGGCGAGCAGGCCGGAATTGTAGGGGCCGCCCACCACGATGTGCGCGCCGCGCCCGGCGCAGAGCGGGAACAGCTCCTCCAGCCCCGAGAGGTCCAGCAGGCTGTAGCGGCCGGCGAGCAGGAACACGTCGGGGTCGGATTCCTTCAGGGCGCGAACGCAGGGCTCGGTCAGGTTCACGCCGAGGCCCCAGGCGCGGATCAGCCCCTCCTCCCGCATCCTGGTCAGCTCGCGGAAGGCGCCATCGCGCGCGGTGCGGAAGGCCTCGTCATAGCCGTCGCCCAGGTGGTCGGGGGCGAGGTCGTGCACATAGGCGATGTCGATGCGCCCCACCGCCATGCGCTGCAGGCTGTCCTCCACCGAGCGGCGGGCGGCGGCGGCGGAATAGTCCACCTGCCGGCGGAACATCAGCCCGCTGACGAAGGGCTCGCCGATCTCCGGCTCGACGCTCGGCACCAGCAGCCGGCCGACCTTGGTGGAGAGCACGTAGTCGTCGCGCGGCTTCTCCCGCAGCACGGCGCCGAAGCGGTGCTCGGAGAGGCCGGCGCCATAATGCGGGGCGGTGTCGTAGTAGCGGATGCCGCTTTCCCAGGCGGCCTCCAGGCTGGCCTCGGCGGTGGCCTCGTCCACGCGGTCGAACATGTCGCCGAGGGGCGCGCCGCCGAAGCCGAGCGGGCCGGGCGGGGCGAAGCGTTGGCTGGGCATCGGGCATCTCTCCTGCTGGCGGGGCGGCGCCCGGGCAGGGCGCCGCGCTCAACGGAGAGACGCCGCCCGGCGCCCCGGGTTGCCGGCTCAGCCGGCGGGGACCAGCTCGATGCGCTGCATCTCCATCGCGTCCACCGCCGCGCGCGAATAGAGCAGGGGCACATACTCGCCCCGCGCCCAGTGGGGCGCGAGATCGGCGTAATGCGGCGAGGCCGGGTCGCCCGACTGGCCCGGCGCGTTGATGCAGAGGCTGTTGTCCCATTCGCCGACATCCATCACCAGCCGGACCGAGGCGCCGTAGGTGCAGCGGAAATCGGAGGGGCGGTAGCCGGTGTGCATCGGCGTCGAGGCGCTGCCGCCGACGGGGAAGGGGCCGACATCGAGGTTGCCCGCCTCCGGCGCCACGCCCATCAGCGCGTGGCTGAAATAGCCCTGGTGCAGCCGGCCCCACTGCCACTCGGCCGGGGAGACGCCCATGCGCGCCTCGCAGTCGCGGAAGGCGGCGAGCAGACATTCGGTCAGCAGCGCGTCGCGCGCGCGGGCCGGGTCGGGGCCGAGCCGGGCATCGGGCTGCTCCACGGCGCGCAGCAGGCTCTCCATGTCCTGCGGCAGCAGCAGCGGGCGCAGCGTGGCATCCGGCACCAGCGCCGCCAGCAGGCGCGGCTTCAGGTGCTTGGTGACGAACACCTCGAACAGCGCGGCGGCGGCGCTGTCCGCCTCCAGCCGGTGGTCCCATTCCTCCAGCAGGGCACGCGCGGCCCACAGCTCCGGCTCGCGCCCGCGCGGCAGGGAGAGCAGCAGGGCGCAGAGGCGGCGGGCGGGCAGGGAGGTGACATCCGTCTGCAGGTCGGTGGAATCGGCCAGCGTCAGCAGCGGGCCGCGCGTCAGCGCCTCGCGGATGCGGCGGGCGCGGGAGGCCTCGGTCCACTCATAGCCGAAGGTCTTCCGCGCATGCGGCCAGTCGGCGGGCATGTTCTGCTCGTTGGCGCTGTGCACGAAGCCCTCCAGCGGGTCCACCCGCCAGGGGTATTCCGCCGGGTCCAGCAGGCCGGACCATTCGTGGCTGCCATCGCCCGGCACGGGCAGCAGCCCGTCCCAGTTCGGCCGCTGCGGCGCGAAGCCGGCCGGCGCCCAGGCTACCGTGCCCCCGACATCGGCATAGACCTTGTTGACCGAGGGCGTGCCCCAGCGGCGCAGCGCCTCGCGGAACTCCGCCAGGCTGCGCGCCCGCATCGAGGAGAGGCTGCCGAGATAGGGCGCCGCGCCGGGCTGCGACCAGACGGTGCGGATGGCCACCGCCCGCCGCGCCGCGCGGTCCTCGGCGATGACGGGGCCGTGCCGGGTGAAGCACAGCTCCAGCACCTGCTCCGCCTCGCCCTTCACCGCGAAGCGTTCCTCCACCACCTCCATCGGTTCGAAGCCGCCGGCGTGGCGATAGTGGCGCGGCAGGTCGGCGGCCGTCTCGTAGACATAGACATCCTCCTGGTCCGCGCCATGGATGGTCAGCGCGAAGGCCGCCGTGCCGTTGTGGCCGATGGAGATGCCCGGCACCCCCGGCTCGCCGGCGCCGATGGCGTTGAAGCCCGGCGCCTCCAGATGGACGATGTAGCGCAGCGAGGGCGCGGCATGGGCGCGGTGCGGGTCGGAGGCCAGGATCGGCCGGCCGCTCTCGGTGCGGCTGCCATGGATGGCCCAGTTGTTGGAGCCTTCCATCTCGGCGCCCTGCACCACCTCGCCGAGGTCGCTCACGCCCGTCCAGCGGCGCCAATCCTCCAGCGGCGCGGCGAGGCGCTCGGCCGAGAAGGTGACGCCGGCGGTGGCCAGCTTGAACTGCGTCAGCACCTCGACCCCGAGGGTGGAGAGGTCCAGCCCCTCCGCCCGCACCGGCTCCTTCATCGGCTCCAGGTTCTTGCGCAGCAGGTCGGTGGCGAGGTCGGCGCGGGAGAGGATGATGGCGCGGATCACCTCCGAGAGGGCGTTGCGCGTCAGGCTGTGGCTGCGGATGCGCACCACATCCTCCGCCGCCCAGCGCTGCGGCCGCGTGCCCATGGCGCGGAACTCGGGTGGCAGGCGGGCGGGCTCGGCCTCCACCAGCGCCACATAGGCGTTGATGCCGGCCACGAAGGCCTCGCAGATGGCGCGTGCATCCGGCGCATAGGCGGCGAATTCCGCCTCGATGTCGCCGCGGTAGAGGAACAGGCGGGAGGCGCGGTCCTGCGCCAGGTAGCCGGGGCCGAAATCGGCGGCGAGCAGGCCGAGGCCGCGCTTGCGCCAGAGGTCGATCTGCCAGAGCCGGTCGCGCGCCGCGTTGAAGCCCTGCGCCAGGAACAGGTCGTGCTCGTTCTCCGCCCGCAGGTGCGGGATGCCCCAGCGGTCCACATGGATCGAGGCCGGTTGCCGAAGCCCGGCCACGGCGATGCGCTCATGCGGCGGCAATGTGTCTTTGGGGGTGGTCTCGGTCATCGGTCACGGCGTCCCTGGCAGCGCGAGGGCGGGAGGCTAGAAGCCCGCGCCGCGGGGCGCAATCCGGGGAAAAGCCGTGGCGGGACAAGGCGATATCGGCATGCGATTGCCGCCCCGCCATCCCCGCCGCGCAACGGCCTTCAGCGGCCGCTGCCGCCGCTCAGGGCGCGCGCCGCCTCCAGCGCCAGCGGCGCGAAGCGGGCGGCGAAGCGCGCCGCCGGCCACTCGGCCAGCGAGCCGGCCACATGGATCGCCCCCACCGGCCGCCCCTGCTGGTCGAGGATGGCGGCGCCGATCACCACCTCGCCGATCAGCATCTCCTCCTGCGCCAGGCAGTAGCCCTCGCGCCGGGCCAGGTCGATGCGGGCGGTGATGGCGTCGGGGTCGAGCAGCGTCTTGGGCGTCACCGGGCGCAGATCGGCGCGGTTGAGCAGCGCGGCCACCTCCTCGCGCGGCAGGTGGGCCAGGCAGGCGCGGCCGCCGGCGGCGGTGAAGCTCGGCAGGCGGCGGCCCACCAGCGTGGCGAAGAAGGTCTCCCGCTTGGTCTGCCGGCGCAGCGCGTAGACGATGGTGGTGCCGTCGAACAGGCTGAGGTCGACGCGCTCGCCGGTGCTGCGCTGCAGGTCGATCACCACCGGGGTGGCGCGCTCCACCAGCGGCCGGCTGCGCAGGAAGTCGAAGCTGCGGTCGAGGATCTTGCGGCCTGGCGTGTAGCCGCGCCCGTTGTTGCCGCGCTCCAGGTAGCCGAGCTTGAGCAGTGTGTGGGCCATGCGCTGGGCGGAGCTGCGGTCGATGCCGGAGAGGGCGGCCAGCTCGTTCAGGCTCAGCTCGCCCGGCTGCCGTGAGAAGGCCTCCAGCAGCGCCAGACCCTTCTGCAAGGATTGCACGAACAGCCTGTCGTCCGCCATTTCCGGCCCCTCCCGTTGTGCCGGGCGTCTTGGGGCCATGGCGGCCATGGTGCAAGAGCGAAGGGGAAAAACCCGCCGCTTTCCGCCCTGCCGCCCTGGATCACCGCGCCGGACGGGGGCATGATCCGCGGCCCTGCCGTCCGTTGTTCCCGCGGCTCCGCCGCCTGCCAAGAGGATCTGTCCGCCATGGCGCTCCGCTGCGACCTCATCATCCGCGATGCCACGATCTACGACGGCACGGGGGGGCCGCGCCGGGTGGGCGATGTCGGCGTCAGCGGCGACCGCATCGTGGGGGTCGGCGACCTCGGCGGCATGAGTGCCGACCGCGAGGTGATCGGCACCGGCAAGGCCATCGCGCCGGGCTTCATCGACGCGCACACGCATGACGACCGCGCCGTGCTCTGCGGCCCGGCCTGCACGCTGTGCAAGATCAGCCAGGGCGTCACCACCGTGGTGGTGGGCAATTGCGGCATCAGCCTCTCGCCCATGCGCCACACCGCCAAGCGCCCGCCCGCGCCGCTCGACCTGCTGGGCGACGAGCAGTGGTGGACCTTCGACAGCTTCGGCGACTACGCCCACGCGCTGAAGACGAAGGGCAGCGAGGTGAACACCTACGCGCTGATCGGCCACCAGACGCTGCGCGTCGAGGCGATGGGCGGCGATCCCTACCGCGCCGCGACGGACGCCGAGATCCTGCGCATGCAGACGCGGCTGAAGCAGGCGCTGGCCGAGGGCGGCTCCGGCTTCTCCACCGGCCTCTACTACGCGCCGAATGCCCAGGCCTCCACCGAGGAGGTGATCGCGGTGGGCGAGGCGATGCGCACCATGGGCGGCCTCTACGTCACCCACATGCGCGACGAGGCGGACAAGATCTGCGCCTCGATCGAGGAGACGCTGAAGATCGCCCGCCGCCTCGGCGTGCCGGCGCATATCAGCCACCACAAGTGCTCGATGCCGGAGAATTACGGCCGCTCGGTGCAGACCCTGGCGCTGATCCAGGCCGCCGCCTCGATGCAGGAGGTGGCCTATGACGTCTATCCCTACCCCGCCGGCTCCACCGTGCTGATGCCCGACCGGGTGCGCGACGACCTGCGCACCATCATCACCTGGTCCGTCCCCTATCCGGAGATGGCGGGAAAGGATCTCTCCGAGATTGCGCGCGGCTGGAACACCGACCTGCGCGCCGCCGCCGAGCGGCTGACGCCGGCCGGCGCCGTCACCTTCCAGATGGACGAGGAGGATGTGCGCCGCATCATGCGCCACCCGCTCTCGATGATCGGCTCCGACGGACTGCCGCATGACGAGAAGCCGCACCCGCGCCTGTGGGGCACCTTCCCGCGTGTGCTGGGCTTCTACACCCGCCAGCTCGGCCTGTTCGACATGGAGACGGCCATCCACAAGATGACCGGCCGCGCCGCGCAGGTCTTCGGCATGGTCGACCGCGGCGTGCTGCGCGAGGGCGCCTATGCCGACCTCGTGCTGTTCGACCCCAACACGGTGATGGACAACGCCACCTTCGAGAACCCGGTGCAGATGAGCGTCGGCATCGAGCAGGTCTGGGCCAATGGCGTGGCCACCTTCGCGGGCGGCAAGGAGACCGGCGAGAAGCCGGGCCGGCTGGTCACCCGCAACCGCTGAGGCCTGCAGAGCAGAATCAGAAAGGTCAGTATCATTGACCTTGATGCTGTTTCGCGCTTCGTTGCGGGCATGGAAACGCTGCTGCCGCTGCTGGGCTTCGCCATCGCCGCCTCGGTCACGCCGGGGCCGAACACGCTGATGGTGGCGGCCATGGCCGCGCGCGGCGGGGCGCGGGCGCCACTGCCGGCCATGCTCGGCATCTCGGCCGGCTTCGTGGTCCTGCTGCTGGTGGTGGCGCTGGGGCTGGCGGCGCCGCTGGCGGCCAGCCCCGCGGCGCAATCCGCCATGCGCTGGGTGGGGGCGGGGTGGCTGCTCTGGCTGGCCTTCCGCATCGGCACCGCGCCGCCGCCGGCGCCCGGCGCGCCCGCGCGGGTGATGGGCTTCTGGGCCGCCGCCGCCTTCCAGTGGGTGAACCCCAAGGCCTGGCTGGTGGGGCTGGCGGCCATGGCCGCCTTCTCGGTGCCGGGGGAAGGGGCGCTGGCCGGCGGGCTGCGCATCGCCCTGGCCTTCGGGGTGGTCTCGCTGCCCTGCCTCGCCGTGTGGGTGGCGCTCGGCCTTGGCGCCGGGCGGGCGCTGCGCACGCCGCGCGCCTGGCGCGTGTTCAACGCCGCGATGGGCCTGCTGCTGGCCGCCAGCCTGCTGCCGCTGCTCGGCTGAGGGGCGTCATCCGCCGGTCATGGCCGGCATGGCATGCTGCGCGCCCGCCGACTCCGCCCGAGGCCCGCTATGGACAGCACCGCCCGCCACATCCTGGAGCTTTCCCGCCGTGGCCTGCTGCGCGGTGCCGCGGGGCTCACGGCGCTGGCCGCGCTGCAGCCGCCCGCCGCCCGCCACGCCTGGGCGCAGCCGCGCTTCACGGCCGACCCCTTCACCCTTGGCGTCGCCTCCGGCGAGCCCTGGCCGGATGGCGTGGTGCTCTGGACCCGGCTGGCGCCGGAGCCGCTGGCGGGGGGCGGCATGCCGAGGCGCGCCGTGCCGGTCTCCTGGCAGGTGGCGGAGGAGCCGGAGATGCGGACCATCGCCGCCGAGGGGGTGGCGCTGGCGCGGCCGGAGCTGGGCCATGCCGTGCATGTGGAGGTCTCCGGGCTGCGGCCGGGGCGGCCCTACTGGTACCGCTTCCGCGCCGGCGAGTCGCTCTCGCTCGTGGGCCGCACCCGCACCGCGCCGGCGCCGGGGGCGATGCCGGGGCGGCTGCGCTTCGCCCAGGCCGGCTGCCAGCACTACGAGCACGGCCACTTCACCGCCTGGCGGCACATCGCGGAGGAGCCGGAACTCGACTTCGTGTTCCACTATGGCGACTACATCTACGAGGGCGCCCCGCGCGGCGGCCAGCCACGCCGGCACAATTCCGACGAGCTGTATTCGCTCGACGACTACCGCAACCGCTACGCCCAGTACCGCCTCGACCCCCACCTCGCGGCGGCGCATGCGGCGCACCCCTTCCTACCCTCCTTCGACGACCACGAGGTGCACAATGACTGGGCCGGCGCCTTCTCGGCCGATGACGGCACACGGCATGGCCGGCCCGCCGTGCCGCCCGAGATCTTCGCGCTGCGCAGGCAGGCCGCCTTCCAGGCCTGGTACGAGCACATGCCGCTGCGCGCCGCGCAACTGCCGCGCGGGCCGGAGATCACCGCCTGGCGCGGCTTCCGCTTCGGGCGGCTGCTGGAGGTCTCGGTGCTGGACACCCGCAGCTTCCGCACCGACCAGCCCTGCGGCGACGGCACCGTGGCGCCCTGCGCTGCCTGGGACGACCCGGCGGCGCAGATGCTGGGGCCGGCGCAGGAGGCCTGGCTGGCGGAGCGCCTCCGCCCCGGCCGGGCACGCTGGACGCTGCTGGCCCAGCAGGTGCCGATGCTGCGCCGCGCCTTCGGCGGTGAGCCGCCGCGCCTGTCGATGGACAAGTGGGACGGCTACCCGGCGGCGCGGGAGCGGCTGCTGGCCGGCGCCGAGGCCGCCGGGCTGCGCGACCTGCTGGTGCTCTCGGGCGACGTGCACAGTGCCTGGGCCGGAACGCTGCACCGCGACGCCGCGGAGGGGCCGGCGCTGGGGGTGGAATACGTCGCCACCTCCATCTCCTCGGGTGGCGACGGCTCGGAGCAGCTTGGCACCACGCCGGCGATGCTGGCGCGCAACCCGCACCTCCGCTTCTTCAACAACCGGCGCGGCTACACCCTGCACGAGGCGCGGGAAGGGCGGGTGGAGAGCGCCTTCGTGGCCGTCGCCGCCGTCACCCGGCCCGGCGCGGCGCGGGAGGAGCGGGGGCGCTTCGTGGTGGAGGCGGGAAATCCGGCCCTGCTGCCGGGCTGAGACACGGCTTCCATGCGCTGCGCGGGTGCTTCGGCCGTAGCACTCGGGGGCGTGCTGGGTTTATCCTGCCCGGCCAAGAAATAGTCTGAGGACGCTAAGTGTCATGACGGTGCGCGGGTGGCAGCCCGGAAGCTGGCGAGAAATGCCGATCCGGCAGGTTCCGGACTATCCGGACCAGGCCAGGCTGAATGCGATGGAAGCCAGGCTCGCGAGCTTTCCCCCGCTGGTGTTTGCAGGCGAGGCCCGCAGGCTGCAGCAGGCCCTGGCCCTCGCCGGGCAGGGCCGGGCCTTCGTGCTGCAGGGCGGCGACTGCGCCGAGAGCTTCGCCGACTTCAAGGCCAACCCGATCCGCGACACCTTCCGGGTGCTGCTGCAGATGGCGGTGGTGCTCACCTTCGGCGCCTCGCTGCCGGTGGTGAAGCTCGGCCGCATGGCCGGGCAGTTCGCCAAGCCGCGCTCCTCGGACACCGAGACGCAGGATGGGGTCACGCTGCCCTCCTACCGCGGCGACATCATCAACGGCCCCGAATTCACCCCCGAGGCGCGCATCCCCGATCCCGGGCGGATGGAATTCGCCTACATGCAGTCGGCCGGCACGCTGAACCTGCTGCGCGCCTTCGCCACCGGCGGCTATGCCGACCTGCACGAGGTGCACCGCTGGAACCTGGGCTTCGTCGCCCGCTCGCCGCTGGCCGAGCGCTACCAGGACCTGGCCAACCGCATCGACGAGACGCTGCGCTTCATGGCCGCCTGCGGCGTGGCCTCGGCGCCGCAGATGCGCGAGACGGAGTTCTACACCAGCCACGAGGCGCTGCTGCTGCCCTATGAGGAGGCGCTGACCCGCGTCGATTCGACCACGGGCGACTGGTATGCCTGCTCGGCGCACTTCCTCTGGATCGGCGACCGCACGCGGCAGCCGGATGGCGCGCATGTGGAGTTCCTGCGCGGGGTGAAGAACCCACTCGGCCTGAAGGTCGGCCCGACCACGGATGCCGACGAGCTGGTGCGCCTGACCGAGATCCTGAACCCCGAGAACATCCCCGGGCGGCTGACGCTGATCAGCCGCATGGGGGCGCAGAAGGTGGGCGAGAAGCTGCCGCCGCTGCTGCGCGCCATCCAGCGCGCGGGGCGCGAGGTGGTGTGGTTGTGCGACCCGATGCACGGCAACACCCACACCGCCGGCAGCTACAAGACCCGCTCCTTCGATTCCATCCTGGCCGAGCTGCGCGGCTTCTTCGACGCGCACCAGGAGGTGGGCACCTGGCCCGGCGGCGTGCATGTCGAGATGACCGGCAGCAACGTGACGGAGTGCGTGGGCGGCGCCCACCGCCTGACGGAGGCCGACCTCTCCGCCAACTACGCCACCTTCTGCGACCCGCGCCTGAACGCCGAGCAGGCGCTGGAGCTGGCCTTCCTGGTGGCGGAGGAGCTGAAGGCCCGCCGGCCGGAGGGCGCGGCGCTGCCGCTGATCGCGGCGCAGTGACGCAGGGCCACAACTCGGCGATGGTGGAGGACACCGCCATCGCCCGCCAGACGGACGCCTATTTCAACCGCACCAAGGCCATCGTCGGCCGGTTTGGGGATGCGCGGGTCACCTACGCGGTGTTCATGCGCCGCCCCGTGGTCTCCGCGCCAAGGCTGATGATCGACTGGCTGGAGCGGGTCTCGGCGGCGCGTGGCACGCCCTTCGAGATCGAGCTGGTGCACAAGGAAGGCGAGTGGGTCGGCGCGGGCGACCCGATGGTCTATCTCACCGGCTCCTTCCATGCGCTGGCCGATCTGGAGACGCTCTATCTCCAGAAGCTCGGCCCCGCCTGCGTGGCGGCGCACAACGCCTTCCAGATGGCGCTGGAACTGCCCCGCGCCAGCTTCCTGGCCATGGATGCCCGCCACTGCGCCGGCGCCGAGATGCAGGAGATGATGGCCTATGCCGCCTCGGTCGGCAGCGCCGCGGCGCAGCGCGAGGGGGCGAAGGGCTTCATCGGCAACGCCAACGACGCCACGGCCCACTGGTTCGGCAAGAGCCATGGCTACGGCACCATGCCGCACGCGCTGATCGGCTACGCCCGCAGCACGGTGCGCGCCGCCGAGATGTTCCACGAGACCTACCCGGACGAGCCGCTGACGGTGCTGGTGGACTATTTCGGCCGCGAGGTGACGGACAGCCTCGGCGTCTGCCAGCGCTTCCCCGAGCTGGCGGAGAGCGGGCGGCTGGCGGTGCGGCTGGACACCCATGGCGGCCGCTTCCTGGAAGGGCTGGACCCGGCGGAATCCTACGCCGTGCTGGAACGCCATGTGCCCGGCGCCATCCGCCGCTACCGCTCGGAGACGGAACTGCGGCATCTGGTGGGCACCGGCGTCTCCGCCGCCGCCATCTGGCGCATCCGCGAGGCGCTGGACGAGGCGGGCTTCCCGAAGGTGCGGATCGTCGCCTCCTCCGGCTTCGGCGTGACCAAGTGCCGGGTGATGAACGAGGCGCGCGCGCCGATCGACGTGGTCGGCACCGGCAGCTTCATCCCCAACACCTGGAGCGAGACCTACGCCACGGCCGACATCGTCTCCTATGACGGCGTGGCGCGGGTCAAGCTGGGGCGCGAGTTCCTCCTGCACCGCAACGGCGCCCGCCGGAAGCAGCCGGCCAACTGAGCGGTGCGGGGCCGCACGGCCCCGCACCTCTTTCGTCACCGCGTTGCGGGGCGCGGCGGCACCGGCAGCCAGGCCTCCAGCGCCAGCCGCCCGCCGCCGCGCACCGCCACCCAGAGCAGGCAGGCCGCCCAGACGCCATGCGTCGGCCAGGCGCCCGGGTAGACGAAGAACTGGATCACCAGCGTCATCCCCAGCAGCGCCAGCGCCGCCAGCCGGCTGCCCAGCCCCAGCACCAGCAGCAGCGGGAAGGCGTGCTCGGCCGCCGCCGCCAGCACCGCCGCCACGCCGGGGTCCAGCAGCGGCAGGGCGTATTCGTCGCGGAACAGCTCCACCGTGCCGGGCGCCAGGGCGAAGCCCTCCACCTTGGTGCGGCCGGACTGCCAGAAGATGGCGGCGGGGAAGACGCGGCTGGCCAGCAGCAGGCCATCCTCCAGGGTCAGGGCGGGGCGGTTCATGCGGGGGCTCCATGGCTGCGCGGGCCGCGTTCCTGACGGAAGGCGCCCTGGCCGATGAGGATGGAAAGCACCGAGGGCAGGTCGAGGCCGGGATGCCCGGCGAGGGCCTGCCCGGCGGCCTCACCCAGCGGCCGGCCCGCCGCCAGGGCACGGGCGAGGGCCACCCCCCCGGGCGGCAGGCGGTGCACCAGCACGGCCTGGTGCGGCCGTGTCACCAGCGCCGCCTCCGGCTGCCAGGCGGAGAGGGGCCCGAGCGGCATCTCGCCCACCTGCATCGCCCAGATCGTCACCACCGGCTGCGCCGAGGCCAGCAGCCGCAGCGCCGGGTGGGGCCGCAGCACCCGCCGCTCCAGCCCCGCATCGGCGGTGGCGAGGGCGGCGAGGGAGAGCGGCGGCGCATCGGCGGCATGGAAGGCGCGGGCGCGCGCATCCTCCAGCCGCAGCAGGTCCGGCAGGTAGGGCAGCGCGGCGGCGGGCGGGAAGCCGGCCACGAAGCGCGGGAAGCCGCCGCCATAGGCCAGCATCACCGGCGAGCGCGGCGGGTGGCAGCGGGCATAGGCGGCGGCCATGGCGGCGAAGAAAGCCTCGCCCACCACGGCCTGCCCGGCCGGGTAGCGCGCGGCCAGCGCCGCCACCAGCCCGGATACCACGTTGTTGCGGTGGACGGCGAAGCGCCGCTCCGGCGCCTCGCCCGGCAGGGGGCGCAGCGGCGCTGGCAGCGGCGCCGCCGGGTCCAGCAGCGCGGCGGCGAGCGGCGCCGTCGAGGCGTCGGCCGGCAGCGGCGGGCGGGGGGCGGGGGCGATCATGCCGCCCGCCGTGTCTGGGCCGGTTGCAGCAGCGCCTCGGCCCGCGCTGCCTCGCGCAGCAGCACCGGCCAGGGCGGCACGTCATTGTCCCATTCGATCAGCGTCGGCAGCGGGCCGGTCGCCTCCAGCAGGCGGGCGTAGAGCGCCCAGACCGGGTCGGCCACCGGTGCGCCATGGTCGTCGATCAGCAGCGGCGGCCCCGCCTCCGGGCCGGTGGCGGCGGCATGGCCGGCGAGATGGACCTGCCGCACGGCGTGCAGCGGGAAGCATGCCAGCTCGGCCACCGGGTCGGCGCCGCGGTTGCGCGCGGCGACGTAGAGGTTGTTGACATCGAGCAGCAGGAAGCAGCCGGTGCGGCGGGCGACCTCGGCCAGGAACGCGCCCTCCGGCATGGTCTCGCCGGCGAAGGCGACGTAGCTGGCCGGGTTCTCCAGCAGCATCGGTCGGCCGAGCGCCGCCTGCACCGCGTCCACATGGCGGGCCACCCGCGCCAGGGTCTCGGGCGTGTAGGGCAGCGGCAGCAGGTCGTTGTAGTAGATCCCGTCATGGCGGGACCAGGCGAGGTGCTCGGAGAAGCTCTCCGGCGCGTAGCGGGCGCAGAGCCGGCGCAGCCGCGCCAGATGCGCCCGGTCCGGCGGCGCCATGCCGCCGATCGAGAGGCCGACGCCGTGCAGGGAGAGCGCATGGTCCTGGCGCAGCCGGGCGAGCTGGGCGTGCGGCGCGCCGCCCTGGCCCATGTAGTTCTCGGCATGCACCTCCAGGAAGCCCACCGCCGGCGGCGGGGCGATGATCGCTTCGAAATGCGCCGGCTTGAAGCCGAGCCCGGCGCGGGGAGGAAGGCGGGGTTCGGGCATGGCGGTGCTCCCGGCAGGGGGGCGCAAGGGGGGAAGGGCGGCGGGCTGGCCCGCCGCCACGGGGCCGGCCGGTGTCAGGCCGGGCGCTTGATCGGCGTCAGCGAGCCGGGGCCGTGCGGGGTGCCCATGGTGGTGCAGGTGCCGGCGGGCACCAGCTTCCAGGCATTGCCCTGGTAGTCGACCTTGGAGGTGCCGGCGCAGGTGGTGCCGGGGCCGGCGGCGCAGCCATTCTGCCCGGCCAGGGCAACGCCGTAGCATTTCTCGGTGGCGGCCTGCTGCGCGGCGGCCGGGGCGGCGCCCAGCGCCAGGGCCGTGCCGAGCGAGCCGAACAGCGCGAGGGCGAGGGTGGAGGAGGTGGAAGCCATGGGTCTGTCTCCGTGGTCGGCGGGGCCGGAAGCGGCCCACGGAGGCGGTTACGGCCTGGCGAACCCCGGCATTACACGGCACGGCGGCGGAATATTTTCCCGGCGCCGCGTAACGTCCCGCCCCTGGGCGCCGAACGGAGGCAGGCGCATGCAGCACAGGGGAGGCCGGGCTGACGGAGGATGAGGAATGGTCCGGCTGGATGCAGGCCGGCCTGGCCGGCGACGCCGCGGCCTACCGGCGCCTGCTGGAGGCGCTGACGCCGGTGCTGCGGGCGCGGGCGCGGCGCGGCTTCCAGCGCGCCGGCCTGCCGCCGGCCGAGGCGGAGGACGTGGTGCAGGAGGCGCTGCTGGCCATCCACCTGAAGCGCCACAGCTGGGACAGCGCGCGGCCGCTCGGGCCGTGGCTGGCCGCCATCCTGCGGCACAAGCTGGTCGATGCGCTGCGCCGCCGGCCCGCCGCGGCGCATGTGCCGATCGACGACCTGCTGGAGATCCTGCCCGCCGAGGCACCACCCGAGCCGGTGCGCGGACACGAGCTGGACCGGCTGCTGGCGCAGCTCGGCGCCCGCCAGCGGGACATCGTCCAGGCCCTCACGGTCGAGGGGCTTTCCGCGCGGGAGGCGGCGCAGCGCCTCCGCATGTCCGAGGGCGCGGTGCGCGTCGCCCTGCACCGGGCGCTGAAGACCCTGGCCCTGCTCACCGGAAGGCAAGCCGCATGAACACCACGGAACTCATCAACGCCCTGGTGCAGGACCAGGCAGCGCCGCGCTGGCGCCTGCCCGCCGCGCTGCGCATCGGGCTGGCGGCGGGGGCGGTGCCGGCCGCGCTGGCCGTGCTGCTGTGGCTGGGGCCGCGCGCCGGGCTGCTGGCGCTGCTGCCCGCCGCGCCGCTGCTGCTGAAATTCGCCACCACCCTGGGCCTGGCCCTCTGCGCCCTGGCGCTGACGCTGCGCCTGGCGCGGCCCGACGGCACGCCCGGCGCCTGGCCCTGGGGCCTCGCGACGGTGGCGCTGCTGCGGGCGGGCGGCGCCGCGCTGGAGCGGGCCCTGGCGCCGCCCGCCGAATGGGGCGCCCGGCTGCGCGGACAGAACGCCCTGGCCTGCCTGATCCTGGTCCCGCTGCTGGCCCTGCCGCTGCTGGCCGGGCTGGTGCTGGCGCTGCGCCAGGGCGCGCCGCGCCGGCCGGGGCTGAGCGGCACCCTGGCCGGGCTGGCGGCCGGCGGCGTGGCCGCCGCGCTCTACGCCCTGCACTGCGTCGACGACAGCCCGCTCTTCCTGGCGATGTGGTACGGGCTGGGCATCGGATTCACCGGCCTGCTGGGCGGGCTGGCCGGCCGGATCTGGCTGCGCTGGTAGCGGGCGCCGCGCGGCGGGCTCAGGCGGCCAGCGCCGCCGGCGGCGCGCCGAGCACCGCCGCCATCCGCTCCCGGAGCTGCGCCTTCACCTCCTCCACGAAGGGGTTGTCCTCGGTGATGGTGCGGAACAGCGCCTCGGAATCCTGCGAGACCATGGCGGTGGCACGCATCAGCTGATCGAAGCTGCTGGTGGTGTGGGGCAGGGGCGGCATCTCCAGCCCCGCCACGACGCGGCCGAGCAGATGCGTCAGCCCCTGCACCCAGGCCATCTGCCGGTCATGCGCCTCCGGCGTCATCACCACCACCTCCAGCCCGAGGCGGCGCAGCATCCGCCCCGCCAGCCGCCCGCGCGCGCCGGTGCCGGGGCAGAGCACCAGCCGCAGCCCGGCGATGCCCTCCCTCCCGCTCTGCGGCCCGAACAGGGGATGGGTGCCGAGGATCTCCACATGCGCCGGCAGCAGGGCGCGCAGCGTGGCGAGCGGCCGCACCTTCAGCGAGCAGACCTCCACCACCAGCGCGCCGGGGCGCAGATGCGGGGCGATGGCACGCGCCGCCTCGGCCAGCCGCGCCACCGGCACGGCCAGCACCACCACGGGCTGGCCGGCGGCCTCCGCCAGTGTGGCGCCGCCGGGCCGGGCCGGATCGTGCCCGTGAACGGTGAAAAGCTTTTCGAGATGCGGCCGGGCGAAGGCGCCGAAGGCACCGAGGCCGATCAGGCCGAGAGACGGAAGCGGGGAGGGAGACATGAAAACCTCGGGCTGGGCTGGGCGCCGACGCCGAGGGGATGCTCCTGAAACACACATGCCGCCCGGCGGCGGCATGGTTCGATCTGGCAGGGTCGACCGGGCCGCTCTCTATGGAGAGAGCGGATAATAGGATCGCAGCGAGGGCGCGGCCTTGGTCATGGGCCGACCTTGCGCCCCCGCCGCGAGGCCTGTCAAGCGGCGGGCGGTTTGCGCCGGGGGATCAGATAACTGGCGCCTTGCGCCGGGGGATCAGATAACTGGCGCCTTGCGCCAGGGGATCAGATGACTGGCGCCCTGCGCCAGGGCGCGAAGGATGCCGCCTCCTGCTCGCCGAGGCGGGAGAGCAGGGCGGGCCAGCCGCGCAGCCCCTCTTCCAGCGAGGCGAGGCGGAAGAACTCGTTGGGCGCGTGCACATCCTCGTCCGGCATGGCGTAGCCGAACATCAGCGTGTCGATGCCCAGCATCTCCTGGAAGATGCCGGTGATGGGCAAGGTGCCGCCGATGCGCGCCCGCGCCGGGGCACGGCCCGCGGCCTCGCGCACCACCGCCTCGGCCGCCACGAGCAGCGGGTGCCCATCGGGCAGGGTGGAGGAGGGGGAGTTGCCGCCGGGCGGGCTGAATTCCAGCACCACCCCCTCCGGGCAATGCGCCTGGAGATGGTCCACGATACGCTGCCGCGCCGCGTCCGGGTCCTGCCCCGGCACCAGGCGGGCGGTGATCTTGGCATGGGCCTCGGCGGCGATGACGGTCTTGCTGCCGGCCCCGGTGTAGCCGCCCCACATGCCGTTCACGTCGATCGAGGGGCGGAGGGTGGTGCGCTCCCGCACGCTGTAGAGCGGGTCGCCATGCGGCAGGGCCTGCGGGCCGGCGTAGAAGGCGGCCTCGTCTCCGGCCAGCTCCGCGGCATCCGCCCGGTCGCGGTTGGTCAGCGGCGTGGCGTCGCTGTCGAAGCCAGGCACCTGGATGCGGCCCTCGGCGTCGTGCAGCGTGGCGACGAGGCGGGCCAGCTCATGGATGGCGTTGCGCACGGCACCGCCATAGCGGCCGGAATGCATGTCCTTCCCCGCCGAGCGCAGCGTCACCTCCAGCTTGCACAGCCCGCGCGAGCCGGTGTTCAGCGTCGGGATCGTGGTGCTGGCGCGGCCGCCATCGGCCGAGAGCACGGCATCGGCCGCGAGCAGCTCCCGGTGCGCCTCGATGATGCGGCGGATGCTGGGGCTGCCCGTCTCCTCCTCGCCCTCCAGGAAGAACTTCACGTTGACCGGGCAGCCGCCCTCCACCGCCAGGAAGGCGCCGATCGTCTCCACCGCGATGAGGGTGGAGCCCTTCACGTCCGAGGCGCCGCGGGCATAGAGCCGGCCGTCGCGGATGCTGGGCTCGAAGGGCGGCGTCACCCAAAGGTCGAGAGGGTCCGGCGGCTGCACGTCGTAATGGCCATAGACGACGATCGTCGGCTTGCCGGGCGCGCCGAGCCATTCGCCATAGACCGCCGGCTGGCCGCCGCCATCGAGCAGCCGGACATTCTGCAGCCCCAGCGCCTCCAGGCGTTGCAGCAGGAATTCCCGCGTGGCGCGCATCCCCTCGGCATAGGCCGGGTCGGTGCTGACGCTGGGCAGGCGCAGCAGCGCCATCAGGCGGTCGAGGATCGCATCCTTCTGCGAGACCAGATGGTCGGCGACGGCTTGGCTCATCGTGTCACTCTTCTTCGTTGCTGTCGGTCACAGGGGCGCCACGAAGCCCTCGGCGCCGTCGCTCACGGCCGGGTCGTGCGAGGGGATGACCAGCTCCGGCGCGTCGGCCAGGGCCAGCACGCGCTCGAAGGCGGCCAGCGCGTCGCCCACATGCCAGAGGGCGGGGAAGGGCACGCGCCGCTCCAGATGCGCGCGCAGCGCCACCGTGTCGCTGGCCAGCACCATCCAGCCGCGCGCCGTGCGGAGGCGGACGAATTGCAGCCCGTCCGTGTGGCCGCCCGCATGGTGCAGCTCGAGGCCGGGGAGCAGCTCCACCACCCCGTCATGCAGCGCCAGGCGACCGGCATGGAGCAGCGCGGTGTGGGCGGCGATGTCCTCCGCCCGGTAGCCGGCGCGCAGCACGGCGTGGCGCATGGCGGGGCCGTTCACATAGGCCATTTCCCGCGCCTGCATGTGGAAGGTGGCGGCGGGGAAGAGGCCGGGCTGCCCGGCATGGTCCCAGTGCAGATGCGTCTGCACCACATGCCGCACCGCGCCCGGCTCCACGCCGAGCCGCGCCATGGCGGCGGGCAGGGTGCCGTCGGTGGGCTTGCCGAAGGCGGCGCAGGTCTCGGGGCTGGCGGCGGTGTCCATCGCCACCCAGCCCTGCGGGCCGCGCAGCAGGTAGGCATGGTAGGCAAAGGGCGTCGGCGCTTCCCCGCCCCCGGGGCCTGGATTGGCACCGCCGAGGAAGGTCTGCGCCGCGCGCCGCGCCGGGTCGCTGGCGAAGCGGATGGCATAGGCCTGCCACACCGCGCCGCTCATGGCCGCTGCCCCATCAGCGAGAGCCCGCCATCCACGGTGACGGTGCTGCCGGTGACATAGGCCGCGAGGCCGCTGGCGAGGTAGAGGATGGCGCCCGCCACATCCTCCGGCGTGCCGGTGCGGCCGGCGGGGATGAGGGCGAGCTTCGCCGGGCGCCAGGCCGGGTCCTGCCGGGCGGCGCGGTTGAAGTCGGTCTCGATGGTGCCGGGAGCGACGAGGTTCACCGTGATGCCATCGGGCGCCAGTTCCAGCGCCATCTGCCGGGCCAGCTGCATCAGCCCGCCCTTGGAACTGCCATAGGCCACGAGGCCGGGATTGGGCATCCACTGGTTCACCGAGGAGGTGAAGACGATGCGCCCGCCCTGGCCCGCCGCCCGCATCAGCCCCGCCGCCTCCCGGGCGAGGGCGAAGGCGCCGCCGAGATTGACAGCGTGGACGCGGGCGAACTCGGCGTCCGTCGTCTCGGCGAGCGGCTTGCGCAGCAGCATCCCGGCATTGCTCACCAGGATGTCGAGGCCCCCCAGCGCCTCGGCCGCGCGGTGGGCGAGGCCGGCGGCCTGCGCCGTATCGCCGAGATCCGCCTGCAGCGCGGGGCCGCCGGTCCGTTCGGCAAGGGCGGCGGCGGCCTCCGGCTCGGCATGGTGGTGGATGGCCACGCGCGCGCCGGCCCCGGCCAGCAGCAGCGCCGCCGCGCGGCCGATGCCCTCCGTGCCCGCGCCGGTGACGAGAGCGCGCCGGCCCGAGAGATCGATGGCGAGCGGCATCAGCGCGCCGGGGTGATTTCGATGGCGAGCGTCTCCTCGTCGGCGCGCGGGGTGAAGCCCACCTTGTCCGCGCGCCCCGCCCACACCGCCTCGAAGGTGAGGATGGGGATGATGAGGTTCTCGGCCATGGTCTGCTCCATCACCGTCTCCAGCAGGGCGCGGCGCTGGCCTTCGTCGAGGGTGCGGCGGGCGCGCTGGATCAGCCCGTCCAGCGCCGGGTTGCCGATGCCGGAGTAGTTGATGGCGCCGAGGCCGAGTTCCTTGTTCGGGGTATGCACCTGGCTGGTGAGGAAGTAGCTGCTCTCGCCCGTCAGGCTGCCCCAGCCGGCGGCGTGCAGCGGCCACTCGCGTCGCGCGCGGGCGGGGAAGAAGGTGGCACGCGGCTGGGCGTTGAGATCGACGCGGATGCCGGCGCGCTGCAATTGCTGCGCGGCCGCCTCGCAGATCTTGCTGTCGTTGACGAAGCGGTCGTTCGGGCAGGCGAGGCTGGTCTGGAAGCCGTTGGGGTAGCCGGCCTCGCGCAGCAGGGCGCGGGCGCGCTCCAGGTCGAAGCGGGCGGGGGCGATCTTGCCCGAATGGCCGAAGAAGCTCTCCGGCACCGCCTGGTTGGCGACGCGCGCGCGCCCCTCCATCAGCCGCTCGACGATGGCCGTGCGGTTGAGGGCGAGGGAGACGGCTTCGCGCACCTTCGGGTCCTTCCACGGGTTCTTCGCCAGCGGCTGCCCCTGCGCGTCCCGCACGCCGGGCAGCGGCTCCTTCTCCAGCTCGGGGAACAGCATGTAGACATAGGCGGAGGGGCCGCTGAACACGCGCAGCCGCCGCGCGCCCTCGGTCTTCTCCAGCCGCGCCACGTCCTGCAGCGGCACGGCGTTGATGAAGTCCACATCGCCGGCCAGCAGGGCGCCGACGCGCGCGCCATCGCTCGGGATGGGGCGGAAGGTGACGCGCGACCAGGCGGGCGCCGTGCCGTGATAGGAGGCGTTGCGCTCCAGCACCAGCGGCTGCCCCGGCTGCCAGGAGGCCAGGCGATAGGGCCCGGTGCCGATCGCCGCCGCGCCGCTGTTGAACTCGCCCGTGCTGCGCACCCCCTTGGCCGAGGAGAGGATGAAGATGTTGGAGAGGTTGACCGGCAGCAGCGGCACCGGCCCGTCGGTGAGGAAGCGCACCGTGCGGGCATCGACCACCTGCACCTCGCGGATGCCCTGGATGTAGGTGGCGTAGCTGTTCGGGTTGCCCTGCACGCGCGTCACGCGCTCGATGGTGAAGCGCACATCCTCGGCGGTCAGCGTGCTGCCGTCGTGGAAGGTGACGCCCTCGCGCAGGCGGAACTCCCAGGTGGTGTCGTCCACCGCCTTCCAGGATTCCGCCAGCGACGGGCGGAGCTGGAGCGACGGATCGCGCGAGAGCAGCGTGTCGTAGATGTTGCGCAGCGCCGAGGTGTTGGTGCCGAGCAGGTTGAACTGCGGGTCCATCGTGCCCGGCTCGCCCTGCATGCCGATGGTCAGGCTCTGCGCCGCGCCCTGGGCCGCCGCTTCCTGGGTGGCGGCGAGGCCGAGCACGGCGGCGGCGGCGAGAAGGGCGGGCAGGGGACGGGGCGTGCGGGTGTGGCGCATGGGGCAGCCTTTGCGGCAGGGAAGGCCAATATCGGGCGCGCAACGCGGCGGCCTGTCAATCGGTGCGTAACCGTCTTGACGCGGCGCGCCATCCTGCGACCCTCCGCGCCATGCGCATCCATGTCCAGAACCCCGCCGACGAGACCGTCTTCCCCATCACGCCGCAGCAATGGGACGCGGCCATCGCGCGCGCGCCCGACATGGCGGATCTCCAGGTGAGCTTCGCCTCGGACGATGCCGGCTTCGCCGCCGCCATGGCCGATGCCGAGGCCATCGTCACCTGGACGAAGGTGGTGCACCAGCGCTTCCCGAAGGGTGCGCTGCCCGGCGTGGCGCCGAAGCTGCGCACCATCTTCTGCACCTCGGCCGGGCTGGACCGCCTCGCGCCCTTCGACTGGCTGCCGGAGCAGGTGACGCTGCTGAACAACCGCGGCACCCATGCCGCCAAGGCGGGCGAGTTCGGCATCATGGCGCTGCTGATGCTGGCCAACCATGTGCCGTGGTTCGCGCACGACGCGCGCCAGGGGCAGTGGGCGCCGCGCTTCGCCTCCGTCCTGGCGGGGCGCACCGTCTGCGTGGTGGGCCTCGGCTCGCTCGGCGGCGCGGTCGCCGCGCGGGCGAAGCAGTTCGGCATGCATGTCATCGGCGTGCGCAGCAGCGCCACCCCGCACGAGTCGTGCGACGAGGTGGTGGCGCAGAGCGATATCGATTCCGTGCTGCCGCGCGCCGAGTTCCTGCTGCTTGCCTGCCCGCTGACGCCGCAGACGCGCGGCATGATCGACGCCCGCCGCCTCGCCCTGCTGCCGCGCGGTGGCAAGGTGGTGAATATCGGCCGCGGCGCGCTGTGGGACCAGGACGCGGTGTGCGACCTGCTGGGGAGCGGCCATCTCGGCGGCGCCGTGACCGACGTGGCGGTGCCCGAGCCGCTGCCGCCCGAGAGCCGGCTGTGGCGCACGCCGGGCCTCTTCGTCACGCCGCACATGTCGTCCGACGACCCGGCCACCTACAACGACCGCAGCCTGGACATCTTCTTCGAGAATCTGCGGGCGGCGCGCGCCGGCCAGCCCATGCCCAACCGGGTGGTCCCGGACCGGGGCTACTGAGGGGCGGGTGGAACCGGGGCCCGCGCGCGGGCCCCGGGCTGGCGGTGGCCTATTTCGGCACCGCCGAGCGCGCGATGGGGGCGATGAACTGCGGCTCGGTGTCCCAGGGGAACAGGATCCAGGTGTCCTGGCTCACCTCGGTGATGTAGGTGTCCACCAGCGGGTTGCCCGCCGGCTTGGCATAGACGGTGGCGAAGTGGGCCTTGGGCAGCAGGCCGCGCACCACGCGCAGCGTGGTGCCGGTGTCCACCAGGTCGTCCAGCACCAGCCAGCCCTCGCCATCGCCGGCGGCGACGGGCGGCTTGGCCACCTGCGGCTCGCCGCGCACCTCCTCGTCATAGGTGATGATGGAGACGCTCTCGATCATCCGGCAGTCCAGCTCGCGCGCCACGATGGCGGCGGGGATCAGCCCGCCGCGCGTGATGGCGACGATGCCCTTCCACGGGCCCTTCTCGACCAGCCGCCAGGCCAGGGCCTTGCTGTCTCGGTGAAGCTGGTCCCAGCTGACGGTGTAGTAGCGCGGCGCCATGGTTCAGAACATCCTGCCGCCATTCGGGACGGCGAAATCGGGTCGGAGCAGCACCACCGCGCCCTCCGGGTCCGGCAGGCCCAGGGTCAGGACCTGGCTCTCGAACCCGGCGATGCGGCGGGGCGGGAAGTTCACCACGCAGAGCACCTGGCGGCCGATCAGCTTGTCCGGCGTGTAGTGCACGGTGATCTGCGCCGAGGAGCGGCGGATGCCGAGTTCCGGGCCCAGGTCGATCTCCAGCCGGAAGGCCGGCTTGCGCGCCCCCTCCAGGGGCTGCGCATCGACCACGGTGCCGACACGGATGTCGAGGCGGTCGAAATCTTCGATCGTCGCGGTGGCTTCCATCTCCATCCGATAGCGCAGCGGGGGCGGCGGTGGAAGTGGCCGCATTTACGCGGCGCGCCAGCCGTGCCAGCGTCAGCGCCCCGCGAGAGGCCGCCGAGGCCCGGCCGATGGAATGCTGCGCCGCAAAAGGCGCGCCGCCCATCCCCGGGCGCCGGCGGCCTCTCCCCCTGCCCATCGACGTTTTCGCTTCCGTAAGGACCATCATGCGCGACTTCCACGCCCCCGGCCGCAGCCCCGTCTTGGCCACGCATGGCATGGCCGCCACCTCCATGCCGGCGGCCACCCTCACCGCCATCGACATCCTGCGCCAGGGCGGCAACGCGCTGGACGCGGCCATCGCCGCCTGCGCCGTGCTGGCGGTGATCGAGCCGCAATCCACCGGCATCGGCGGCGACAATTTCTGCCTCTACGCGCCCGCCGGCACGGGGCAGGTGATCGCCATGAACGGCTCCGGCCGGGCGCCGGCCGGCGCCACGCCGGAGAAGCTGCGCGCCGATGGC
The DNA here is from genome assembly GCF_042651065.1 of Teichococcus aestuarii. Lineage (NCBI taxonomy): Bacteria > Pseudomonadati > Pseudomonadota > Alphaproteobacteria > Acetobacterales > Roseomonadaceae > Roseomonas > Teichococcus aestuarii. Next base: position 50,879 of record NZ_JBHSCH010000002.1, on the reverse strand, counting down.
CTCACCGCCATGTCCGCCACCTCGGCCCATTCGGTGACGGTGCCGGGCGCCATCTCGGCCTGGGAGAAGCTGAACAAGGCGCATGGCAAGCTCAGCCTGGCGCAGATCCTGGCGCCCGCCATCCGGATCGCCGAGGAAGGCCACCCCGTGCATGCCCGCGTGGCGAGCGACTGGGAATCGGCGGCGCCCAAGCTGGGCAAGCAGGCGGCCGCCGCGCGCCGCTTCCTGAAGGACGGCAAGCCCTACGCCATCGGCGACCGCTTCGCCCAGCCGGAGCTGGCCCGCACGCTGCGCGCCATCGGCGAGCGCGGCGCCAAGGCCTTCTATGAGGGCGAGATCGCGGCCGACATGGTGGCGACGCTGCGCGCCGCCGGCGGCACCCACACCGAGGCCGACTTCGCCGCCGGGCTGGACGTGGCCGAGTTCGTCACGCCGATCCAGACGCGCTGGAAGGGCCTCGACATCTTCCAGTGCCCGCCGAACGGCTCCGGACTGCTGGTGCTGCAGATGCTGGGCGTGCTCGGCCAGTGCGAGACGCCGGAGCAGGGGCCGCTCTCCACCGAGCGGCTGCACCGCCACATCGAGGCGGCGCGCCTCGCCTACCGCGACCGCGACGGCTTCCTGGCCGATCCCTCGCAGGTCGAGGTGCCGGTGGCGAAGCTCACCAGCGACGACTACACCCGCAAGCTGCGCGCCCTGATCCGCGACGACGCGGCGATGCCCGAGCTGCCGCCCGCCGGCATGGCCGAGATGCTGCCGAAGCACCGCGACACGGTGTATCTCTGCGTCGTCGACGCCGACGGCAACGCCTGCTCCTTCATCAACTCGCTGTTCGAGAGCTTCGGCTCCGGCCTGCTGGCCGAGAAGAGCGGCGTGATGCTGCACAACCGCGGCTTCGGCTTCCGCCTGGAGGAAGGCCACCCGAACTGCATCGCGCCGAACAAGCGGCCGATGCACACCATCATCCCCGGCATGGTGATGCAGGATGGCCGCGCCATCATGCCCTATGGCGTGATGGGCGGGCACTTCCAGCCGATGGGGCAGACGCTGTTCCTGTCCAACCATTTCGAGTTCGGCCTCGACGTGCAGGCGGCGCTCGATCTGCCGCGCCTCTTCCCCTACCAGGGCAAGGTGCAGGTGGAACGCGGCGTCCCGGCCGCGGTGATCGACCGGCTGAACCGGCTGGGCCACAGCTGCGAGCTGATCGACAAGCCGCATGGCGGCGGCCAGGCGATCCTGATCGACCATGCGCGCGGCGTGCTGATCGGCGGCTCCGACCCCCGCAAGGATGGCTGCGCGCTCGGCTATTGAGGGAATGGCTGCGCGGCGGGCCGCCGCGCAGCCCCTTGCCTGGACCGGATGAAAAGGAGCCTGCCGCGTGACTGAACCGTGTGACCTGCCCGCCGTGACCGCCCGCCGCCTGATCGGCGAGAAGAAGCTCTCGCCTGTTGAGCTGCTGGATTCCTGCCTCGCGCGCATCGGCGCCGTGAACCACGCCGTGAACGCCATGACGGCCATGGACGAGGAGCGCGCCCGCGCGGCCGCGAAGCAGGCCGAGCAGGCGGTGATGCAGGGCGCGGCGCTCGGCGCGCTGCACGGCCTGCCGCTCGGCATCAAGGACCTCGACGAGACGGAAGGGCTGCGCACCACCTTCGGCAGCCCGATCTTCAAGGATCACGTGCCCGCCAGGGATTCCTCCATGGTGGCCGACCTGCGCGAGGCGGGCGGCATCGTGCTTGGCAAGACCAACACGCCGGAATTCGGCGCCGGCGCCAACACGCGCAACGCCGTCTATGGCGCGACGGGCAATCCCTTCGACCCGACGCGCTCGGCGGCCGGCTCCTCGGGCGGCTCCGGCGTGGCGCTGGCCTGCTCGATGGTGCCGCTGGCCAGCGGCTCGGACACCGGCGGGTCCTTGCGCAACCCGGCGGCCTTCAACGGCATCGTCGGCTTCCGCCCCAGCCCCGGCCTGGTGCCGGCGGAGCGCCGCCTGCTCGGCTGGTCCAACCTGCCGGTGCTGGGCCCGATGGCGCGCGACATGGGCGACCTCGCCCTGATGCTCTCCGTCATGGCCGCCGACCACGCGCTCGACCCGCTGGCCTACACCCTGCCCGATATCGACGTACGCCGTGGCATGCCGCTGCACGAGGCGGTGGACCTCTCCACCCTGCACGTGGCCGCCACGCCGGATTTCGGCTTCGCGCCGACCGAGAAGCACATCCGCGCCGTCTTTGCCGAGCGGATGAAGGCGCTCTCGCCCTTCTTCGCCAGCGTCGAGGAGAAGACGCCGAACTGTGACGGCGCCGACGAGACCTTCGCCATCCTGCGCGCGCTGAACTTCCTGGCCGCGCATGAGGAGAAGGTGCGGGTGCGGCCGCAGGATGTCGGCCCCAATGTGCGCGCCAATGTCGAGGAGGGGCTGCGCTACAGCGCCAATGACGTGGCCCGTGCCTCGGTGGCGCAGACGAAGATGTACCGCGCGTGGCAGGGCTTCTTCGAGAGCGGCGTGGACGTCATCATCACCCCCGCCATCACCCTCTCGCCGCGCCCGTGGAGCGAGCTTTACCCGTCCGAGATCGACGGCCAGCCGACGAAGAACTACTTCCACTGGCTGGCCATGGCCTATGCGGTGACGCTGGTGGGCCACCCGGCCATCAGCATCCCGCTCGGCGTGGACCATGCGGGCATGCCCTTCGGCCTGCAGATCGTCGGCCCGCGCGGCGGCGACGCGCTGGTGATCGCGGTGGCCGCCGCCATCGAGGCGGCGACGGCGGGCGACGCGGCGCTCGCCCGCCCGGTGCCGGACCTCGCGAAGCTGAAGGCCGCGCGGCCGATCAGCGAGATGCCGGGCTTCCTCAGCTTCGACTGAGGCGGCGAAAGCCGGGGGAGGGCGGCCTCCCCCGGCGGCGCGTCAGCGCCCGTTCGCCTTCCGCCATTCGGCGAAGGCGGCGAGGTTGCTCTCGTCGGTCGGCGGGTAGAGGCCGAGGATGCTCTGGCCGCCGCGCACCTTCTCCGTGACGAAATCCTCGAAGGCCGTCATCTCGGTGGCCTCGGTGGCGATCTCGTCGGCGAGATGCGCGGGGATGACGATGACGCCGTCATTGTCGCCGACGATGACATCGCCCGGGAACACGGGCGCGTCGCCGCAGCCGATCGGCACATTGATGTCGATGGCCTGGTGCAGCGTCAGGTTGGTGGGCGCCGAGGGGCGGGCGTGGAAGGACGGCATGTCGAGCGTGGCGATCTCCGCGCTGTCGCGGAAGCCGCCATCGGTGACGACGCCGGCCACGCCGCGCTGCTGCAGCCGCGTCACCAGGATGCCGCCGGCCGAGGCGGCGCGCGGGTCCTTGCGGCTGTCCATCACCATCACCGCGCCGGGGGGGCATTCCTCCACCGCCTTGCGCTGCGGGTGGGCGCGGTCGCGGAACACGTCGAGCTTGTTGAGGTCCTCGCGCGCCGGCATGTAGCGCAGCGTGAAGGCCTCCCCCACCATGCTCTCCGCCATCGGGCGCAGCGGCTGCACGCCCTGGATCATCTGGCTGCGGAAGCCGCGCTTGAACAGCGCGGTGGCCAGGGTGGCGGTGCTGACCTGCTTCAGCTTGTCGCGGGTCTCGGGGCTCAGGGCCATGGGCGTTTCGCCTTCGCTCAGTAGATGACGGGTTCGGGGACGGGGGCGCCGAATTCGGTGCCCAGGAAGTCGAAGTCGCAGCCCTCGTCGGCCTGGCGGATGTGCTTGGTGAACATCCAGCCATAGCCGCGCTCGTAGCGCGCCGCGGGCTGCACCCAGGCGGCGCGCCGGCGCTCCAGCTCCGCCTCGGAGACCAGCATGTTGAGGCTGCGCGCCTGCACGTCCATCTCGATGATGTCGCCCGTCTGCAGCAGCGCCAGCGGGCCGCCGACGAAGCTCTCGGGCGAGACGTGCAGGATGCAGGCGCCGTAGCTGGTGCCGGACATGCGCGCATCCGACATGCGCAGCATGTCGCGCAGCCCCATCTTCAGCAGCTTCTTGGGCATCGGCAGCATGCCCCATTCCGGCATGCCGGGGCCGCCTTGCGGGCCGGCGTTGCGCAGCACCAGCACGCTGTCCGGCGTGAAGGGATAATCCTCGTCCTCCACGGCCTTCTTCATCGAGGGGTAGTCGTCGAACACCACGGCGGGGCCGGAGTGCTTCAGGAACTTCTGGTCCATGGCGGCGGGCTTGATGACGCAGCCGGAGGGGGCGAGGTTGCCCTTCAGCACCGCGAGCGACCCCTCGCCATAGATCGGGTTGGAGAGGGGGCGGATCACGTCGTCATTGTAGACCTTGGCGTCGGCGATGTTCTCGCCCATGGTCCGGCCGGTGACGGTGAGGCAGTCCAGGTGCAGGTGCTCGCGGATGTTGCCCATCAGCGCGCAGATGCCGCCGGCGTAGAAGAAATCCTCCATCAGGTAGGTGCTGCCCGAGGGGCGCACATTGCCGATGACGGGCACCTTGCGGCTGTAGCGCTCGAAATCGTCGAGGCCGATATCCTGCCCCGCGCGCCGCGCCATGGCGATGAGGTGGATGATGGCGTTGGTCGAGCAGCCCATGGCCATCGCCACGGCGATGGCGTTCTCGAAGGCCGGGCGCGTCTGGATCTTCTGCGGCGTCAGATCCTCCCACACCATCTCGACGATGCGGCGGCCGCAGGCGGAGGCCATGCGGATGTGGTTGGCATCCGCCGCCGGGATGGAGGAGGCACCGGGCAGGCACATGCCGGCCGCTTCCGCGATCGCCGTCATGGTGCTGGCCGTGCCCATGGTCATGCAGGTGCCGTAGCTGCGGGCGATACCCTGCTCGACGCCGAGCCAGTCCTTGTCGGTGATCTTGCCGGCGCGCAGCTCGTCCCAGTACTTCCAGGAATCCGAGCCGGAGCCGAGCACCTTGCCCGCCCAGTTGCCGCGCAGCATGGGGCCGGCGGGCAGGTAGATGGCCGGCACGTTGGCGCTGGTGGCGCCGAGCATCAGGCCCGGCGTCGTCTTGTCGCAGCCGCCCATCAGCACTACGCCATCGACGGGGTGGCTGCGGATCAGCTCCTCCGCCTCCATCGCCAGCAGGTTGCGGTAGAGCATGGAGGTGGGCTTGAGGTAGCTCTCGTCCAGCGAGATCGCCGGCAGTTCGACGGGGAAGCCGCCCGCCTGCAGCACGCCGCGCTTCACGTCATCGACGCGCTGCTTGAAGTGCGCGTGGCAGGGATTGAGGTCCGACCAGGTGTTGAGGATGGCGATGATCGGCTTGCCGGTCCATTCCTCCGGCGCGTAGCCCATCTGCATGGCGCGGGAGCGGTGGCCGAAGGAGCGGAGGTCGGCGGGGCCGAACCAGCGGCGGCTGCGCAGCTCCTCGGGCGACTTGACGCGGGGCAGGGGGGAACTGCTCGGGGATTCGCTCATGGCGGCAGGGCTTCCGGGTCAGACAGGGTCGAGGGGAGCGCGGCCGGCGGCGATGGCGGCCACGTTGTCGAGGGCGCGCAGGCCCATCGCGTCGCGCGTCTCCAGCGTGGCGCTGGCGACATGCGGCGTGAGGAACACGTTGGGCAGGGCGGCGAAGCGCGTGTCGTAGTCGGGCTCGCGGCGGAACACGTCGAGCCCGGCGGCGAAGAGATGGCCGGAGGTGAGCGCCGCAAGCAGCGCGTCCTCGTCCACCAGCGAGCCGCGCGCGGTGTTGACGAAGACGGCGCCGCGCGGCAGGGCGGCGAAGGCGGCCTCGTCCATCAGCACGCCATTCGCCGCGCCGCCCGGCAGGTGCAGCGAGAGGATCTGGCAGTGCGGCAGCATCTCGGGCACCGAGGCGAAGTATTCCGCGCCCTGCTCCAGATCGGGGGAGAGGCGGCTGCGGTTGTGGTAGAGGATGCGCATGCCGAAGCCGCGCGCGCGCTGCGCCACGGCCCGCCCGATGCGCCCCATGCCGACGATGCCGAGCACCTTGCCGGAGGGCCGCACGCCCAGCATGTCCGGCAGGCCGAGCCCCTTGCGCCAGCCCGCGCGCATCAGCGCCTCGTATTCATGCGCGCGGCGGCAGGCGGCGAGGATGAGCAGGAAGGCGAGGTCGGCGGTGCAGTCGGTCAGCACGTCCGGCGTGTTGGTCACCAGGATGCCGCGGGCGCGGGCAGCCTCGGCGTCCATGTGGTCGTAGCCGACGCTGCTGTTGGCGATCAGCTTCACATGGCCCGGCAGCCGGGCGATGGCGGCGGCATCCAGCTTCACCTTGGGGCCGATCAGGATGGCCTCTGCCCGGTGCGCGGCGGCGGCGTCGATCGCCTCCTCCGTGCTCATGTCGTGCTCCGCCAGCAGGGCGTCGAACTCGCGGCGGGCGCGGTCTGTGGCGGCCGGGGTCAGGCGGCGCGCCACCAGGAGGCGGGGCAAGGCTCGGGGCAAGGCTGGGGCCATGGAACGTTTCCCTGATCCGGCCGTCGCGACAGGGCGGCCTTGCCATCCTCGATACCGGACATCACCTTGTCCGGCAAGCAGCCGATATTTCGGATTTCGCGTGCCGGGCTTATAAGGTTCCCACCATGTCCGTCATCCAGCCGCCTGCCGCCCTTCCCCTGCAGCCCTTCGGCCGCCCTCCTTCGGCGGGCGCCTTCGCCTATGCCAGCCTGCGCGAGGCCATCCTGACCCTGGCGTTGCCGCCGGGGGCGGTGCTCTCCCGCGCGGCGCTGGCGGCGCAGCTCGGCCTCAGCCAGACGCCGGTGCGCGAGGCGCTGATGCGGCTGGAGGCGGAGGGGCTGGTGGAGGTGGTGCCGAGCGCCTCCACCCGCGTGGCGCCGATCGACCTGACCAGCGCGCGCCAGGCACAGTTCCTGCGGCGCGCCGTGGAGCTGGAGATGGTGCAGGCGCTCGCCGCCGCGCCCCCGGCCACGCTGGGCGAGGTGCTGGCCGGGCACCTCGCGCGGCAGGCGGAGCTGGTGGCGCGGGAGGATCATGCCGGCCTTACCGCCGCCGACGACGCCTTCCACGAGGCGCTCCACGAGGCGGCCGGCATCTCTCCGCTCTGGGCCATGGTGCGCAGCCGCAGCGGGCATCTCGACCGGCTGCGCCGCCTGCACCTGCCCGCGCCCGGCAAGGCCGAGACCATCCTGCGCGAGCATGAGGCGATCGCCGGCGCCATCCTGGCCGGGGACGGCGCCGGCGCCGCCATGGCGCTGCGGCGCCATCTGGCGGACACGCTGGGCCGGGTGGAGACGCTGCGCGCCGCCCAGCCCGGCCATTTCACCGGCGCCTGAGGCGCCGCCTCAGCCGAGAAAGGCCAGGGCCACGCCGCAGGCTTCCTCGGCCGGCACCAGGATGCGGCCCGGCTTCTCCAGCATCGGCACCCCGCCGGACTGGAGCGCCGCCCGCGCCGCGTCCAGCCCGGTTCCCCCCGTGCGGAAGCTCAGCGCCACCATGCGCTCGCCGCTGGCGGGCAGCTCCGGCAGGCCCTCGCCCCAGTGGCTGCGCGCGGCCTCGGGCAGCAGCACCAGCACGGCGCCCTGCGCCGCCTGGATGGCCAGCCCCCCCGCCACGGGCCGGATCGCCTCCTCGCCGAACAGCGCCTTGTAGGGCGCCAGCGCCCGCGCCGGGTCGTCGCTGACGATGCCGAACTCGGCGATGCCGGTGACGCCATTGGCATGGCGCTGCCATTCCGGCCGCCACACCAGCTCCGGCGTGAAGTGGTGGCAGAAGAAGACGCGCCCGCCGAAGGTGACCTCCGGCCCCAGATGCGTCACCCGGAAATGCGCCTCCGGGCTGGTGCCGTCCGGCAGCGCGACGGGGCGGACGAATTCGCGGGAATCCTGCACCGGCAGTCCGGCGGCGGCCACGCGGTCGCGGAAGCCGGCATCGGCCGGCGGCTTGAACACCAGCCCGCCCAGGCCGGCCGGCATGCTCAGCAGCTCCGGCCGCGCCGCCGCGCGGCCCGGCTCGAAGCCCAGCAGCTCCAGGTAGTCCGTGCCGAAGATGGCGAGGTTGTTGCTGGAACCCAGGGAGTGATGCCCGCGCTCGGTGAGCTGGAAGCCGAGCCGGGCATAGCGCCCGGCCGCGTCGTCCAGCCTGTCGCCGACATTGATCACCACATGGTCGATGGCGGGCTGCAGCACGGCGGTCATGGGCCAGATCCTTTCCTGCGGGTTCGGAGCCGCATCATGGGCCGTGCCGGGGGCTTTGCGAAGCCGGGTTGAGAACGCGGCGCATTCTCTCCAAGTGCCTGAAAAATCGGCGGAAACTGCGCCTGCCGGGTTGCCTCGCCCGGGCTCCGCGGCAACAATGCCGGGCAGGAGAGCCACCCGCATGAAACGCTTCCAGGACCTGACGGAGGCCGAGACCCTCGCCCTGGCGGTCGCCAATGAGGAGGAGGATGCCCGCATCTACCGCAGCTTCGCGCTGCGGCTGCGGGCCAGCTACCCCGCCTCCGCCGCGCTGTTCGACGCGATGGCGGCGGAGGAGGAGGAGCACCGCCACCGCCTGCTGACCCTCTACGAGGCGAAGTTCGGGCGGGAGATGCCCTACATCACCCGGCAGGATGTGCGCGGCTTCATGAAGCGCCGCCCGGTCTGGCTGATGCGGGATCTGCGGATCGAGACGGTGCGCGCCCAGGCGGCGCTGATGGAACGCGAGGCCGGCCAGTTCTATGCCCGTGCCGCCGAGCGCGCGCGTGACACCGAGGTGCGCCGCCTGCTCGGCGACCTCGCCGAGATCGAGCAGAAGCACGAGGACCGCGCCGCGGCGCTGGAGGCCGAGCTGCTGCCCGCCGACGCCCGCAGCGCCGAGGATGCCGAGGCGCGGCGGATGCTGCTGCTGCAGGTGGTGCAGCCGGGCCTGGCGGGGCTGATCGACGGCTCCGTCTCCACCCTGGCGCCGATCTTCGCCGCCGCCTTCGTCACGCAGAACTCGGGCGATGCCTTCGTCGTCGGCCTCGCCGCCTCCATCGGCGCCGGCATCAGCATGGGGCTGACGGAGGCACTCTCGGACGATGGCGAGATCACCGGGCGCGGCCATCCCTGGCTGCGCGGCGGCGTCTGCGGCGTGATGACGACGCTGGGCGGCCTCGGCCACACCCTGCCGTATCTGATCCCGGATTTCTGGACCGCCACGGCGGTGGCGGGGGTGATCGTGGCGCTGGAGCTGTTTGCCATCGCCTGGATCCGCTGGCGCTACATGGAGACGCCCTTCACCAGCGCCATCGTGCAGGTGGTGCTGGGCGGCGTGCTGGTGCTGCTGACGGGCATCTTCATCGGCAGCGCCTGAAGGGGCCGCGCCACCCCTTCAGGCGGGACCGATCCGCCCCTCCGAGAGGCGCAGCACCCGGTCGTGGTGGCGCACCACGGCGGGGCGGTGAGCGATGGAGAGGATGGCGGTCTCCGGCAGCTCGCGCCGCAGCGTGGCGTAGAGATGCTCCTCCGCCTCCGGGTCGAGGCTGGCCGTCGCCTCGTCGAGGAACAGCCAGCGCGGCTTCAGCAGCAGGGCGCGGGCCAGCGCCAGCCGCTGCTGCTCGCCGCCCGAGAGGCGGCGCTCCCAGGGCTCCACCGCGTCCAGCCGGTCGCGCAGCGCGCCGAGGCCGGCCTGTTCCAGCGCCGCCACCACGGCCGCCTCCGGATATTCCGCCGCATCGTGCGGATAGCAGATGGCGGCGCGCAGCGTGCCGAGCGGGATGTAGGGGCGCTGCGGCAGGAACAGCGCCTCGCCCGGCGGCAGCGCGATGCGCCCGGTGCCGAAGGGCCAGATGCCGGCGAGCGCCCGGAACAGGGTGGACTTGCCGCTGCCCGAGGCGCCGGTGATGACCACCGCCTCGCCCGGCGCCAGGTGCAGCGCGGCATCCTGTGCCAGGGCGCGGCCATCGGGCAGGGCGATGGAGAGCGCCTCCACCCGCAGCCCGTCGCCGCCGCCGGCGGTGAGGGAGGGGCCTTCGCCGGCCGCGTCCTGCGCCGCCCGCAGGGCGCGCTGGAAGCCGGTGAGGCGCTCCACCGTGGCGCGCCACTCGGTCAGCCGCGCGTAGTTGGTGACGATCCAGGAGAGCGAGCCCTGCACCTCGCCGAAGGCGGAGGAGGTCTGGATCAGCCCGCCGAGCTGGATGCGCCCGGCGAAGAAGGCGGGCGCCGCGACGACGATGGGGAAGATGACCGCGAGCTGCCCGTAGCCCGCGGTGAAGAAGGTGAGCTGCTTGGTGGCGCGCATGATGCCCCACCAGTTCTGGATGACGGCGCCGAAGCGGGCCAGCAGGCCGCGCTTCTCCTGCGCCTCGCCGCCATGCAGCGCCACGCCCTCCATGGTCTCGCGGAAGCGCACCAGGGCGTAGCGGAAATCCGCCTCCACCCGCTGCTGCAGGAAGTTCAGCCCGATCAGCTTGCGGCCGATCAGGTGCGCCAGCCAGGTGCCGAGCCCGGCATAGAGCAGCGCCACCCACACCATGTAGCCGGGGATGGAGAGGCCGAAGACCTCCATCGGCCCCGAGAGGCCCCACAGCACCACCACGAAGGAGGCCAGCGTCACCACCGCGTTCATCAGCCCGAGGCCGAGGACGAGGGTGCCGTCCACATAGAGGCGGGTGTCGTCGGCGATGCGCTGGTCGGGGTTGTCGGTGCCGGCATCGGTCAGCGCGACGCGGTAATAGGCGCGCTTCTCCAGCCAGCCGGAGAGCATCCGGTCGGTCAGCCAGCGGCGCCAGCGGATCTGCAGCGCCTGCTGGAGATACAGCGCATAGACGCCCACCAGGATGTAGGCCGCGGCGATGAGCGAGAAGCCGGGCATGAAGCCTTCCTCGCCGCCCTGGCCCCACAGGATCAGCCCGGTGAAGGCCGCGAAGTCCTTGGCCTCCAGCGCGTTGTAGAAGGCGCGCTGCCAGTAGGTGAGCAGCACGCCCATGCCCACCAGCGCCAGGTTCAGCAGCACGACCACGGCCAGCAGGCCACGCGCGCGCCAGCGTTCCTCGCTGTTCCAGTAGGGGCGCGCCAGCGCCCAGGCCTCGCCGAGGAAGGGAAGGATGCGCCGCATGGAAAAGCGACCTCGCAGGTGAAGGGAAGCGGCCCGCGCGTCAGGCCGCGCCGGCGGCGCGCAGGCGGATGACGCCGCGCACCTCCTCGGCCGGCACCGGCTTGCCCTTGCGCAGGATCTCGATGCGCCCTTCCTTCTGCAGCCGCAGCGCGGCGTGGCGGACCGGCGTCATCAGGCTGCGCCATTGCGGGTCCGGCATCAGGGCGCGCGCCACCTCGCTCGGGCAGATGGACTTGCCGGGGCCGCAGGCGGCGGTCTGGCGCAGGATCTCCTCCCCCAGCGCCTCGGGGGAGGGGTGTTTCGGCTCGGCGGACATGGGCGGCACTCCTGGCAGGGCGATCTCAGCGGATGCGGGGTGTGAGGCGTGTGAAGCTGATCAGCGCCGCGCCGGCGGCGATGGTGGCGGCGACGCCGAGCGCCGCCGTGGCGCCATTCTCCCCGGCCAGCCGCAAGGTCAAGGCCGCCATCGCCGCGCCGCTGGTCTGCCCCAGCAGGCGGGAGGTGGAGAGCATGCCACTGGCGCCGCCGCTGCGCTCGCGCGGGGCGGAGGAGAGGAGGGTGCGGTTGTTGGGGCTCTGGAACAGCCCGAAGCCGAGGCCGCACAGCGCCATGCGCCAGCCGATGTCGAGGGCGGTGGGCGCCTCGGGCAGCCAGGCCAGCAGCGCCAGCCCCGTGGCCATCAGCCCGAGGCCGAGGCCGCCCAGCAAACCGGCCGGCAGCTTGTCGGACGCACGCCCGGCCAGCGGCGAGACGATGATGAGCACCAGCGGCCAGGGTGTCATCAGCAGCCCCGTCTCCACCTGGCTGCGGCCGAGGCCGTGCTGCAGGAAGAAGGGCAGGGCCACGAAGGCCAGCATCTGCGCGGCGAAGGAGCAGATGGCGGTGGCGACCGACAGGGCGAAGATGGGGATGCGCAGCAGATCCACCGGCAGCAGCGGCGCCGGCCGCCCGGCCTGGCGCCGCACCAGGGCGATGCCGGCCGCCACGCCGCCGGCCAGGATCAACCCCGCCTGCCAGGGGGCGGCACCGCGGGCGAACTGCTCCAGCGCCGTCATCACCAGGCCGAAGGTGGCGGCGCTGAGCAGGGCGCTGGCCGCGTCGAAGCGGCGCCGGGCGCGCGGCGTGGCGGGCAGGAAGCGGATGGCGAGCAGCAACGCCAGCGCGCCCACCGGAATGTTTACGGCGAAGATCCAGGGCCAGTGCGCCACGCTCAGGATGCCTGCCGCCACCGTCGGCCCGAGCACGGAGGAGATGGCCACCACCAGCGCGTTGACACCCACGCCCTGCCCCAGCAGGCGCTGCGGGTAGATGAAGCGCACCAGCGCGGTGTTGACGCTCATCAGCCCGGCCGCGCCCAGCCCCTGCACGGCCCGCGCGGTGGCGAGGCCGGTGAGGGAATCGGCCATGGCGCAGAACAGCGAGGCGATGACGAACAGCGCCAGCCCCGTGCGATAGACCTTCTCATGCCCGATCAGCTCGCCCAGCGAGGCCAGCGGCAGCAGCGCCATCACCACGGCGATCTGGTAGGCGTTCACCACCAGGATGGCGTCGGAAGGCGGCACGCGCAGATCGGCCGCGATGGCGGGGAGGGCGACATTGGCGATGGAGGAATCCATGACCGCCATGGCGATGGAGACGGCGAGCGCCAGGATCGCCCAGAGCCGCTGCGGCTGCGGCAGGCCATCGTTTTCCTCTTGCATCCGGCGCCGTTTCCTCCTGTGGGGGCAGAGGCGCCGACCATGCGCCCGGGCACGCCCCGGCGCCAGAGGGCGGGGCCGGGGGACGGGGCTGCGGGGCGCGCAGGGCAGCGCGCCCGCCCTCAGGCGTAGGCGCGCTCCACCAGCGGGCCGGGCGGCGGATTGCTGGCGATCTCGCGGATGATCTTGCGCCGCACCGCGCCCTCGAAGGCCTGGAAGCCCTCCGCCACCATCAGGAAGGCGCCCGGGCCGCCGATCACCTCGTCCCGGTAGTAGTCGTCGAGCGGCGGGGTGAGGTTGGCGAACTGCGCGGGGGGCGGGGTGCGGTCCAGCACCGCCAGGCCGTTCAGGATGATGCCGCGTGACAGCGCGTCGGCGCGCGCCTGGGCCAGCGGCCGGCCGGAGTTGTTCACGCCGTCGCCGGAGATGTCCACCACCTGGCGCGTGCCCTCGTAGCCCTGGCCGAACAGCGTGGCCGCGTAGTCGATGGCGGCGGAGATCGAGGTGTAGAGGTGCGTGCGGCGCGGCGCGGCGTCGATGGCGGCGGCGAAGCGCTCGCCGCTCTCCCGCCCGTCGATGCGCGCCCAGGGCACCAGCAGCTCCTGCACGTTCCAGTCGGACCAGGTGAAGAAGCATACGGCGATGGAACCGATCGCCCCGCGCGCGATGCCGTCCAGCAGGCGCGGGTCCCGGAAGGCGGCGGCATAGCCGCGGAATTGCAGCTCCTGCTCCTCCGCGTCCACCGAGCGGCTGACATCCACTGCCAGCGCCAGCTCCACATCGACCGGCTCCACCGCCCTGGCCCGGCCCGCGGCCAGGAGGGCGGGCGCGGCCAGCAGCCCCGCCGAGGCATGGCGGACAAAATCCCTACGTCGCATCCGACTCTCCGTCAGTCGAGGCCGTGCACGGCTTTCCCTCAGCCTCAGACTAGGGGAGAATTTTTGTGCGCTGCAACATAAGAGATGTCATGGCTGTGCCTCACGCCATGCGGGGCGAATTCGGCGCCCGGGGCGGCAACCCATGGCCGCCCCGCCCGCTTCTATCCTTGAACAGGAGTGAGGGACCCCATGCGAGTCCAAGGCCTGCCAGACACCGGCATCCGGGCGCAGATCCCGATCCCGCCGACCGACCCGCCGGCGCCGATGCCGCCGCCCGGCGAGCCGCCGGGCCCGGACCTGCCGGAGCCGCCGATCGACGAGCCGCCGGGGCCGGACCAGCCGACGCCGGATGCGCCGGACATCCCGCCGCTCGGAGACCCGCCGGGCGACCCGCCCACGCGGATGAACTGAGGGATTACACCCACCCGGCCGGGCGGGGCGCCATGGCGCCCCGCCCTTTTTTCATGCCGCCGCCGCGCGGAGGGCGGCATGAAAAAAGGGGCGCCTCGCGGCGCCCCCCTCTCGTTCCGTGCGGAACCGGCCTGCGTGATCAGCGCAGGACGATCTCGACGCGGCGGTTCTGCGGCTCGCGCACGCCGTCGGCCGTCGGCACCAGCGGGCGGCTCTCGCCGAAGGCCTGCACGCCGATGGCGGAGCGGGCGACACCGAGGCGGACCAGCTCGGCGGCGACCGCATCGGCGCGGCGCTGCGAGAGGCGCTGGTTGTACTGCGGCGAGCCCGAGCGGTCGGCGTGGCCGGCGATCTCGATGCGGGTGGTCTGCACGCGGCTGCTGTTCTGGGCGGCCTCGGCGATGATCTGGCGGGCGCGGTCCGTCAGGTCGGCGCGGTCGAAGTCGAAGAACACCAGATAGGTGCGGGCCGGAGCCGGGGCAGCGGCGGGCGCGGGCGCCACGACCGGCACGGGCGCGGCCGGCACCGGCTGGTTGAAGGCGTAGCGCAGGCCCAGCATGGCGGAGTGGTTGTGCGCCTGGTCCACCTCGTAGCTGCCGCGCGAGACGACGCCGCCCGCCGGGTTGCGCACCGTGCCGTCGAACTTGGTCTGCAGCGCGCCCGTGTAGCGGTACTCGGCGGTGACCGAGAGGCCCGGCACGGCGGTGATCGGGAAGGCCAGGCCGGCGATGCCCTGATAGGCGAACTGGCCGGCGGAGTCATCGATGCGGACGCTGTTGGCGCCGGCCGGCAGGCGGGCGCCGCTGGCTTCCAGCTCCGTCCACATGTAGCCCACGCCACCGCCGATGTAGGGGACCACGGCCACCGGCATGTTCGGGAACCAGCGCGGCAGCTGGAAGTCGTAGAACACGTTCGCCATCACGGCGTACTGCTGCATGTCGCCGTCGATGTTGCGGAAGGCCACGCCCGGCGCGCCGCCGGCGCGGTTCTGGAAACCGCCCAGGCGGTCGACGTTGTTGTAGCGGTAGCTGCCCTCGATCTCGGTGCGGAAGCCGTTGCCAAAGCCGTAGCCGACCGAGAGGGCGCCCATGAAGCCCTCCTCGAAGCCGAGGTTGCCCTGACGGTTGCCCGAGGTGCCGTCGAAGTAGGCGGCGTTGCCGCCCTGGGCCGTCAGGCCACGCGCGTCGGAGTGGTTCCAGCCGGCGCCGGCGCCGATATAGACGCCCGAGACCGGCTCGGCCGCGGCGGTCGGCAGCCAGCCCATGGGCGAGTACCAGGGAGAGGAAGAGGTGCCCTGGGCAAGGGCAACGCCCGGCGTGGCGAGGACGGTGGCGGCGAGAAGCAGGCGACGAAGCGTCATGGTCATATTCCTTGGCAACCCAGTGGACGGGCGCAGGGAAAACCAGAGTTTCATCTCCAAGTTGCGGTACGGTTTTGCAATGAATGGGGCCTGTGGCGAAACTGTCACAGAGTTCGGTCCAGACTGGCTAAACTGCTGTTTTAGGCGGGAAATCGCCCTGCGATCTGGGGTGGGACAGCACACGATGCGGCGGCGGGGCGGTGCCGCCCACGCCGCGCCGCGGGGAAGGCCGGATTCGGCGCACGTTCTTGTGAATCGGGCGCGGCGAAACCGGCCCCGCCGCCGCGCCGGCCTTCAGAAGCCGGCGCCGGGCTGCGCGAGATAGGCGGCCTCGGCGGCGGTGTCCGCCCGCCCCAGCGCCGCGTTCCGGTGCGGGAAGCGGCCGAAGCGGCGGATTACGGCCCGGTGCCGCCAGGCATAGTCGATGACGCCGCCGGGCTGGCGGGACGGCGCGTGGTCCCGCAGGCCCTCGAACAGCGCGACGGAAAGCTCCTGGTCGGCCATCGCCTCGGAATGCTCGAAGGGCAGGTAGAGGAAGCTCCGCTGCACCGGGTGCAGCGCCAGGTCGTGCCGCCGCTCCAGCACCACCTGGCGGGCGGTGGCGCGGGCATGGGCATCGCTGGCGAAGGCCCGCGGCGTGCCGCGGAACAGGTTGCGGGGGAACTGGTCGAGCAGGATCATCAGCGCCAGGCCGCCCTCCGGCGTCTCCGCCCAGCCATCCAGCGTCCCCTCCCGCGCCGGGTCCACCGCCGCGCCGAAGCGGGCGCGGATGGCCTCGTCGAAGGCGTCGTCGCGCTGGAACCAGCGGGGGCGGAACACCGTGGCGTCGTCGCCGAACCAGAAGCCGAGGACATCCGGCGGGGAGAGGCTCATGCCGGGCGCGCCGCGCGGGCCAGCACCTGCACCGAGTGCAGCGCCTCGCGCCCCGCGAGGTCGCGGATCTGGTGGCGGCAGGAGGTGCCGTCCGCCACGATCAGGTCTTCCGGTGCCGCCGCGCGCACCGCCGGGATCAGGGAAAGCTCCGCCATCGCCTTGCTCGCCTCCAGGTTCTTCGCCTCGTAGCCGAAGCTGCCCGCCATGCCGCAGCAGGAGGAGGCGATGGGCGCCACCTCCAGCCCGGGGATGCGGCGCAGCGTCTTCACCGCCGCCGGGAAGGCGCCGAAGGCCTTCTGGTGGCAATGGCCGTGGATATGGGCGCGGGGGGCCTGGATGCCGTGCAGCGGCAGTAGCCCATCCTCCTTCGCCAGGAACTCGGTGGCGAGGAAGGCGCGCTCCGAGAGCTTCCGGCTCTCCTCCCCGGGGAGGAGGGAGAGGAACTCGTCGCGCAGGGTGGTGAGGCAGGAGGGCTCCAGCCCGATCACCGGCGCATCGGTTCCGGAGAGCGCCTCCAGCGTGCGCCGGGCCTCCTCCCGCGCGCGGTCCACCATGCCAGCGGCGAGGTAGGTGCGGCCGCAGCAGAGCGGGCGGCCCTCCGGCGCCCGGGCCGGGCGCACGCGGTAGCCGGCATGGCCCAGCACCGTCACCGCGTCGCGCAGCACCTCCGGCTCGTAGTAGCGGTTGAAGGTGTCGGCGAAGAGCAGCACCTCCCGCTTGGGGCCGCCCGTTACCGCCTCGCGGTCGCGGAACACGTCGCGGCGGAACTTCGGCAGGGTGCGGCCGGCGGCCAAGCCCAGCATCCGCTCGGAGAGGCCGGCGAGGCCGGGGATGGTGTCGCGCGCATTGGCCACCTCCGGCAGCCGCGCTGCCCAGGGCGCCCAGCGCGGCAGCTCGGCGATGATGCGGTCCTTCAGCTTGATGCCATGCTTCCGCGCCCTTGCGTGCTGCACCTCGATCTTCATCTTGGCCATGTCCACGCCGGTCGGGCATTCCCGCTTGCAGCCCTTGCAGGAGACGCAGAGCGAGAGTGCCTCGGCCACCTCGTCGCCGGCCAGCGCGTCCGGCCCGAGCTGGCCCGTCAGCGCCAGGCGCAGCGTGTTGGCGCGGCCGCGCGTCAGGTGCTGCTCCTCCCGCGTCACGCGGAAGGAGGGGCACATGACGTTGGCGTCGAACTTCCGGCAGGTGCCGTTGTTGTTGCACATCTCGACGGCGCCGAGGAAACCGCCCTGCGGCCCGGGCCAGGCGGACCAGTCCAGCGCCGGCTTCACCGTCTCGTCCGCGCGGTAGCCGGGCGGGTAGCGGAACAGGGAGCGGTCATCCATGCGCGGCGCGCGGACGACGCGGCCGGGGTTGAGCAGCCCCTCCGGGTCGAAGCCGTCCTTCACCGCCTCGAAGGCGCGGACGATGCGGGCGCCGAACATGCTCTCGTGGAACTCGGAACGGACGATGCCATCCCCGTGCTCGCCCGAATGGCTGCCCTTGTATTCGCGGACGAGGGCGAAGCACTCCTCGGCGATGGCGCGCATCTTCGCGACATCCGCGCCATCCTTCATGTTCAGCACGGGCCGCACATGCAGGCAGCCGACGCTGGCATGGGCGTACCAGGTGCCCTTGGTGCCGTGGCGCTCGAACACCGCGTTCAGCCGCTCGGTGTAGTCGGCGAGGTCGGGCAGGTCGACCGCCGTGTCCTCGATGAAAGAGACCGGCTTCCCGTCGCCCTTCATGCTCATCATGATGTTGAGCCCCGCCTCGCGCACCTCGGCGATGCTGGCCTGGAGGGCGGCGTCGGTGGCGCGCACCACGGCGCCGGGGTAGCCGAGATCGCCCATCATCTCGTCCAGCCGGTCGAGGTCGCGCAGCAGGGCCGCGTCGTCATCGCCGTGGAACTCGACGATGAGCAGGCTGTCCGGCTCGCCGCGCACGATCTGATCGATGGTGGCGCGGTAGATCGGGATGGAGCGGCCGAGGTCGATCATGGTGCGGTCCACCAGTTCGACCGCCTCGGGGTTCAGCGTGACGAGGTGCTGGCTGGCGGCCATGGCGGCGCGGAAGGTGGGAAACTGGCAGATGCCCAGCACCTTGCGCGGCTTGATCGGCCACAGCTTCAGGTCCAGCGAGGCGGAGAAGGCGAGCGTCCCCTCGCTGCCCACCAGCAGCCGCGCCAGGTTGCCGCGACCCTCGGCGCGCGCGGCGGGGGTCAGCGCCTCGATGTTGTAGCCGCCGACGCGGCGCAACTGCTTCGGGAAGCGCGCCGCGATCTCCTCCGCCTCGGCCGCCCCCAGGGCGCGCAGCGACTGCACCAGCGCGGCGACGCCAGCCGGCATCCCGGCCCCGAGATTGTCCGGCAGCTCGCCGAAGGTATGCCGCTCGCCGCTGGCCAGCAGCGCGTCGATGGCCAGCACGTTGTCGGCCATCAGCCCGTAGCGGATGGACTTGCTGCCACAGGAATTGTTGCCGGCCATGCCGCCGATGGTGCAGCGCGCCCAGGTGGAGGGATCGACGGGGAAGAACTTCTTGCGGGACTTCAGCGCGTCGTTCAGCGCGCCGAGGGCGATGCCAGGCTCGACGCGGGCGATGCCGGCCGCCTCGTCCACCTCCAGCACGCGGCGCAGATGCTTCGTGCAGTCGATCACCAGGGCGCGGTTGACGGTCTGGCCGCACTGGCTGGTGCCGCCGCCGCGCGGCAGCACGGGCACGCCGGCCTCGCGGCAGATGGCCAGCGCCGCCTGCACGTCCGCGATGGTCTTCGGCACCAGCACGCCGACCGGCTCCACCTGGTAGATGCTGGCATCGGTGGCATAGCGGCCGCGGTCGGCGGGGGCGAACTTCACCTCGCCCTCGGTCTCGCGCTTCAGCCGCGCCGCCAGGGCCGGGTCGCCGGGGCGGACCTTGGAGTGGTGGATGGCGTTCATCGGGCGTTCCCTGGGTGGCAGCCTGCGGGGCAGGAGAGTGCCTTCTCCCTAGCGCAGCCGGGCGCTCCTGTCCGATCTATAATGCTCATCAATCCCACGAGCCGAACTCATTGGCGCGGCACATGGACCGCCCGTAAGAGATCGGGCCATCAGCCCGTCCAGGGAAGGAAGCGATCCATGGCCTATTTCCAGTCCAAGCCCACCGCCGGCCGGCATTTCCTGCAGATCCCGGGGCCTTCCAACGTGCCGGACCGCGTGCTGCGCGCCATGGACAACCCGACCATGGACCATCGCGGCCCGGATTTCGGCCTGTTCGGCAAGCAGCTGCTGGAGAAGGTGAAGCAGGTCTTCAAGACCGAGCAGCCGGTGATCATCTACCCCGCCTCCGGCACGGGCGCGTGGGAGGCGGCGCTGGTCAACACCCTCTCCCCCGGCGACACGGTGCTGATGTGCGAGACGGGGCAGTTCGCCTTCCTCTGGCGCGAGATGGCCGAGCGGCTGGGGCTGAAGCCCGAGCTGATCCAGACCGACTGGCGCCGCGCCGCCGACGTGCCCGGCATCGAGGCCCGGCTGCGGGCGGATACGGCGCACGCCATCAAGGCCGTCTGCGTCGTGCACAACGAGACCAGCACGGGCTGCACCTCGCGCATCGCCGAGGTGCGGGCGGCGATGGACGCCACCGGCCACCCGGCGCTGCTGCTGGTGGACACCATCTCCTCGCTCGGCTCGATGGACTACCGGCATGACGAATGGGGCGTCGATGTCACCGTCTCGGGCAGCCAGAAGGGGCTGATGCTGCCGCCGGGCCTGTCCTTCAACGCTGTCTCCGAGAAGGCGCTGAAGGCCAGCGAGGGTGCGAAGCTGCCGCGCAGCTTCTGGGACTGGAAGCCGATGATCGCCTCCAACGCCACCGGCTACTTCCCCTACACCCCGGCCACCAACATGCTCTACGCGCTGGACACGGCGCTGGACCTGCTGCTGGCCGAGGGGCTGGAGAACGTCTTCGCCCGCCACGACCGCCACGCCGAGGCCACCCGCCGCGCCGTGCGCGCCTGGGGGCTGGAGGTGCAGTGCGAGGACCCGCGCCACTATTCCTCCGTGCTGACCGCCGTGCGGCTGCCGGAGGGCCACTCGGCCAACGCGCTGCGCGCCGCCATCCTGGAGAAGTTCAACATGTCGCTCGGCAATGGCCTCGGGCGGCTGAACGACCGGGTGTTCCGCATCGGCCACCTGGGCGACTTCAACGACCTGGCGCTGATGGGCACGCTCTCGGGCGTCGAGATGGGGCTGCGCATCGCCGGCGTGCCGCACAAGGAAGGCGGCGTGAAGGCCGCCATGGACTACCTCTCCGGCAACGCCTGAACGCCTGAACGCCAGCGGGGCGGCGACGCCCCGCCAGCAACCGGCATCGCGGCGGCGCGTTGATGGCATCATGCAACAGAGCATCACCATCAGCCGTCCCGCCGCCGAGGTCTTCGCCTATGTGGCGGACATCCGCCACTGGCGGGAATGGCTGCCCCACCTTCGGCGCGAGGAGACCGGCCCGCCGGAGGGCAAGCTCTCTGCGGACAAGGCCGCCCTCACGGTGCGCTGGCCGTTCGCTCCGAGCGGCGAGTGGCGGGTGGAGGGCGAGGGAAAGGTGGCCCGCCTTTTCCTGACGCTCGGCACCGACACCGCCCAGCCCAACGACCCCACGGAGCGGGAGACGCCCCAGGAGGCCCTGGCGCACGGCATGGAGGCGGCCCTGCAGAGCCTGAAATCGCACCTCGAGCGTGCCGAAGGCGGCGATCCCGTCCTCCACCCCCCTGGTGCCCCACTCCGCGCCTATGGGCGGGATGCGGGCGAGGATGTCGATCACACGGAGCAGAACCCCTGAGGCCTTCCTCCCGGAAGGCCGCAGGGGCGGCAAGGATCGGCGCCTGACGGTTCAGTGCGCCGCTTCGGGCTGCCGCACCAGCTCGCGGCAGATCTCGGCGGCGATGCTGAAGGAACGAAGCCGGGCCGTGTGATCGTAGATCTGCCCGGTCAGCATCAGCTCGTCCACGCCCGTCTTCTCCACGAATTCCCCGATCTGGCGCCGCACCGTCTCGGGTGACCCCACCGCCGAGCAGGAGAGGCTCTGGCCGACGCCGGCATAGCGGGCCTCGTGCTGCAGCGCCGCCACATCCTCGGCCGGCGGCGGCAGCTTGCCCGGCGTGCCGCGGCGCAGGTTCAGGAACTGCTGCTGCAGGGAGGTGAACAGGCGTTCGCCCTCCGCATCCGTGTCGGCAGCGAAGATGTTCATCGCCGCCATGCTGTAGGGGCGGTCGAGCTGGGCGGAGGGGCGGAAGCCCTCGCGATAGATTTCCAACGCCTGCATCATCGCCTGCGGCGCGAAATGCGAGGCGAAGGCGAAGGGCAGCCCCAGCGCCGCCGCCAGTTGCGCGCTGTAGAGGCTGGAGCCCAGCAGCCAGAGCGGCACCTCCATGCCGCCGCCCGGCACCGCCTGCACCGGCTGGCCGGGCTGCACCGGCGCGAACCAGGCGCGCAGCTCCACCACATCCTGCGGGAAGCTGTCCACGTCGCCGGAGAGGTTGCGCCGGAGCGCGCGGGCGGTCCGCATGTCGGTGCCCGGCGCGCGGCCGAGGCCGAGGTCGATGCGGCCAGGGAAGAGGGCGTTCAGCGTGCCGAACTGCTCGGCGATGACCAGCGGCGCGTGGTTGGGCAGCATCACCCCGCCCGAGCCCACGCGGATGGTGGAGGTGCCGGCCGCCACATGGCCGATCACCACCGCCGTGGCGGCGCTGGCGATGCCCGGCATGTTGTGGTGCTCGGCCAGCCAGAAGCGATGGTAGCCCAGGCGCTCGGCGTGCTGCGCCAGGTCCCGGGCGTTGTGGAAGGCGTGGCTGGCTTCCTCGCCCTGCTTGATGGGCGCGAGGTCGAGGACGGAGTAGCGGATCATGGATATGCCTCCCCAGGCGGGTTGCGGGGATGGAGAAGGACCCCGCGCGGGGCAGGGCAGTCCTCCCCGATATGGGGCACGGGGGGCCTCGCGTCAGGGGGGTGCCTTGGCAGGAGGGTGGTGCCGGCCCCACCTTGGGCGCTGAGCAAGGAGGCCCATGCCATGACCACCGAGATCGACCCCGCCACCCGCACCGAGCTGGAGGCCGCCGCCTTCCGCCGCCTCGTCGAGCACCTGCGGGAGCGGACGGATGTGCAGAACATCGACCTGATGAACCTCTCCGGCTTCTGCCGGAACTGCCTCAGCCGCTGGTACCGCGAGGCCGCCGAGGCGCGCGGCATCGCCCTGCCGGACCCGGAGGCGCGCGAGGCCATCTACGGCATGCCCTACAAGGAGTGGCAGGCGAAGCACCAGAAGGAGGCCTCGGCCGAGCAGAAGGCGAAGTTCGCGGCCAGCAATCCGGGGCACTGAACCGGGGTGCCGGGAAGCGGGAGAGGGGGGAGGGGCGCAGTCCCGATCCATTTGCCCGCCCTGGCCGGCGCCGCTATACCCGCGCCCCTCCGGCGCCGCCTTCCGGCGCCGGGTCTGGTCCGTTTCTGGAGACGATGATGAGCGATTTCGACGCGCAGGAGGCCCAGGCCAGCCGCGAGCGCCAGGAGGCCGATCCCGAGGCGGAAGTGGGCGGCATCGCCGCCGACCGCCTGCGCTCGATCATCGAGCGGGTGGAGCGGCTGGAGGAGGAGCGCAAGGCCCTCGCCGACGACATCAAGGACATCTTCGCCGAGGCCAAGTCGGCCGGCTTCGAGGTGAAGGTGATCAAGCAGATCCTGCGCATCCGCAAGCAGGAGCCGGCCGAGGTGGAGGAGCAGGAGACCCTGCTCGATCTCTACCGCCGCGCCCTCGGCATGTGATGCGCCCGCGCCCCGCGCCAGCCCGCAAGGGCGGCGTGGGGCGCGGCCGCCACCCCGCGCCGCCCCTTGGGGGCCGGTGCGCCGCGCGCCGCCATGCTGGCGGAATCGTAGCGGGCCGCCCTCCCACGGGGCCTCCCGGCCCCTTGCACGCCGCGGAGCCTTGCCGTGCCATCCTCCCTCGCCAGCACCCTGGCCACCGTCTTTGCCCTGCTGTTCGGCTACGCGCTGCTGCAGATGGGCAACACGCTGCAATCCTCCCTGCTGGCCGTGCGCGGCGGGCTGGAGGGATTCACCGCCACCGAGATCGGCCTGGTCGGCTCCGGCTTCTATGTCGGGCTGATGCTGGGCTCGCTGCGCGGCGGGCGGCTGGTGCGGATGGTGGGGCACACGCGGGCCTTCGCGGCGCTGGCCGCCATCGCCTCCATGGCGCCGCTGCTGCACCTGCTGGCGATGGACCCCTGGGTCTGGCCGGTGACGCGGGCGCTCACCGGCTTCTGCTTCGCCGGCCTGTTCATCGTGGTGGAAAGCTGGCTGAACGGCGCCGCCAACGCCTCCGTGCGCGGGCAGATCCTCAGCGTCTACGGCATGACCGGCATGATTGCCGGCGTGGCCGGGCAGATGCTGCTGACCATGGGTTCGCCGCGCGGCTTCGCGCTGTTCTGCGTCATCTCCATGATCATCTCCTTCGCCCTGGTGCCGGTGGTGCTCTCCCGCGCCCAGGCGCCGGCGCAGCCGGATGGCGACGCCGAGCTGAATCTCGGCCGTCTCTACGGGCAGTCGCCCTTCGGCGTGGTGGCGGCCTTCCTCAGCGGCATCAGCACCGGCGCCTATTACGCGCTCGGGCCGCTCTTCGCGCAGCGGCTGGGGCTGGAGGCGGCGGCGGTGGCGGTGTTCATGGCCTGCGGCTCGCTGGGCGGCTTCGCCGCCACCTGGCCGGTGGGCTGGCTGTCCGACCGCATCGACCGGCGCGGGCTGATCGTCGGCCTGTCCATCCTGTCCACGGCGGCGCTGCTGTGGATGGTGCTGCTGGTGCCCGAGGACCCGCCGCGCTGGATGGCCTACAGCCTGGTAGCGCTGTTCGGCGCCATGGTGATCCCCGGCTACAGCCTGATCCTGGCGCATGTGAACGACCACGTGCCGCCGGGCGAGTTCGCCGCCGCCTCGGGCGGGCTGCTGATCCTGTGGGGCGCCGGCTCGGCGCTGGGCCCGATCATCGGCGGCACGGCCATGACCACGCTGGGCAATCCGGGCCTCGGCTGGCTGATCCTGTCCGCCCAGCTGCTGATCGCGCTGTGGGGCCTCTACCGCATGCGCCAGCGCGCCGCGCCGGAGGCGAAGGAGGACTTCCTCGTCATGCCCGTGCAGCCGGTCAGCACCGAGCTGGTGGCCGTGGCGCAGGAGGCGGCGGTGGAGCGCGAAGAGGCCGCCGCGCAGGAGGCCCTGGCCGAGGCGGCGGCGCCGGAGCCGGAGCCGGGGCAGGAGCTGCCGCCGCCACGCTGAGGCCGCCGGAGGGCGGGGGCCGGAGAAAGAGCTTGCTTCAGAAAGAGCTTGCTTCGGGCGGCGCGGATCTCTAGATAGGCCTCTGACGGAAACCGCACGGCCATTAGCGCCTCACTGGTCATCCATGACCATATCGGTTTCTTCCCGGCCCAAGCACTTCAGGAATGGTCTGCAACCCTTTGAGGTTGGCGGCGTTCTGGCCTGCGGAACCCCGCAGGCCCTATGGCTTGGCCGGTTTTCACGACATGACACCAAGCCACGGCGGCCTTCGCTATGCCGCCCAAGAAGGATAGGACTACCTTGAATACGCATATCAACGAGCCGCGCCTGCAGACCATGCCGGAGGCCCACAAGACCTCCATGGTGGTGCAGGGCAGCGCCTCCACCGGCCTGTCGCAGGCCGAGATCCGCCGCCTCGTGATGGAAACCATCGGCTGAGGCAGCGGCCATGGCCGGGTTTCCCGGCCATGGGGGTCAGCCGTAGAGCTGATCGAGCTTCGCCGCGTGGTCCTTCAGCACCACCCGGCGCTTGATTTTCATGGTCGGCGTGAGCTGGCCATTCTCCACCGTGAAGGGCGCCACGGTGGCGAAGTGCCGGATGCGCTCCACCCCCGACAATTTGCCGTTCACCCGCCGCACCGCCTCGGCGAGCGCGGCCTCGGCCGTGCCCTCGGCGGGCACCAGCAGGGCGGCGATGCCGGGCCGGCCCTCGCCGGCCACCACCGCCTGGGTGATCGCCGGCTCGGCCATCAGCAGGCTCTCGATGCGGGCGGGGCTGACCATGTCGCCGCCCAGCGTCTTGATGAAGTCCCGCTTGCGGTCGGTGATGCGCAGCGCCGGGCCGACCATCTCGCCCACATCCCCGGTGTGCAGCCACACCTCGCCGCCCTCGGTGCGCAGGGCCTGGGCCGTGGCCTCCGGGTTGTTCCAGTAGCCATCCATCACCAGCGGGCCGCGGATGACCACCTCGCCATCCTCGGCGATGCGCAGCGTCACCCCCGGCAGCGGGCGGCCCACCGCGTGCCGGTTGTTCTCCCACGGCACGTTCACGCTGATCACCGGGCCGGCCTCGGTCTGGCCGTAGCCCTGCAGCACCGGCAGGCCCATGGCCATGAAGAAGCCGGACAGCTCCGGGTCCAGCCGCGCCCCGCCCGAGACCAGCGCCGCCAGCCGCCCGCCGAAGCGGGCCTGGATGCGCCGGCGCACCAGCCGCTCCAGCACCGCGTCCTCCAGCCGTTCCAGCGCGCCCAGCGGCGGGCCGTCCAGCCGGCGCAGGCCGAGCCGCAGGGCGCGCTCGAACAGGCGCCGCTGCCAGGGTTTCTGCTTCTCCACCAGCGCCAGGATGCGCGCCCGCAGCACCTCGAACAGCCGCGGCACGGCGGTGACGACCTGCGGGCGGATGTCGGTCAGCTCCGCCGCCAGCCGCTCGGCGCCGCGGCTGAAGACGATCTCCATGGCGAAGGAGCAGAGCAGGTAGCTCACCGTATGCTCATAGGCATGGGAGAGCGGCAGGAAGGAGAGGTAGCAGGCGTCCCGCGGCAGGCCGAGACGGCGGATGAAGCCGGCGATGCCCTGGCGCTTGGCCAGCATCGCCCGGTGCGGCAGCATCACGCCCTTGGGCGGGCCGCCGGTGCCCGAGGTGTAGATGAGGCAGGCCAGCCGCCCGGCGGGGATGTGCTCCACCTCGGCCACCAGCATCGCCAGGTCGCCCTGCACCGCCGTCAGCTCGGCCCAGGAGACGGTGCCGGCGCCATCCTCCATCGAGATCAGCAGGTCCAGCCCGCCGAGGCCGGCCGCCTCGGCCACCGCCTGGGCCAGCCGGGTGGTCGAGACGATGGCGCAGCGGGCGCCGGAATCGCGCAGCAGATGCGCGTGGTCGGCCACCGTGTTGGTGGTGTAGGCCGGCACCGAGACTGCGCCGATCGCCATGATGGCGGTATCGGCCACCAGGAATTCCGGCCGGTTCTCGGCCACCAGCATCACACGGTCGCCAGGGCAGACGCCGCGCGCCCGCAGCCCCGCCGCCACATCGGCCACCTGAAGCGCGAATTCGGCCCAGCTCAGGCTGCGCCAGCCGCCCCCGCGCCAGAAGCGCAGCATCGGCCGGTCGGGCCAGGAGCGGGCCAGGCCCAGCATCAGGGCGGGCAGGCTGTTCCAATTGTCCTCGGCGCGCATGGCGGGGGGCGTTTTCCTTGCTCTGAATAGGGGAAGGCGGCCGGACGCGGCCAGGCGGAGGCGGCACCCCGGCCGGTCTTGCCGCCGGCCCGGGGCCCGGCGCCGGCTTCCCCGGCGCCGATACATGGGGGGGAGGCGCTTGGCCTGCCCCGCCATGGGCTTATATCGGGAAGAGCGAACCCACAACCGCAAGGCCTCCCGTGCAGCTTTCCAACCTCCGCCCTCCGCATCGCGACACCGCCGGCCGTCCACAGGGGGGCAATGGTGGGAATGATGGCTCCGGGGCGCTCCCCGCCTGGGACCTGGCCGATCTCTACGCCGGCCCCGCCGACCCGGCCCTGGAATCCGACCTCGCCCGCGCCGACGGCGAGGCCCGCGCCTTCGCCGAGGCGCATTCCGGCAAGCTCGCCACCCTCTCCGGCGACAGGCTGGCCGAGGCCATCGCCACCTATGAGCGGATCGAGGAGGTGCTGGGGCGGGTCATGTCCTTCGCCTCGCTCACCTTCGCCGGCGATGCGCAGGACGCGGCCAATGGCCGCTTCTACCAGACCATGCAGGAGCGGGTGACGGCGATCTCCAGCCACACCCTGTTCTTCACGCTGGAGCTGAACAAGCTGGAGGAGGCGGCGCTGGAGAAGAAGCTCTCCGGCTCGAAGGCGCTCGCCCGCTACCGCCCCTTCCTGCGCGACCTTCGCGTGTTCCGCCCGCACCAGCTCTCCGACGAGGTGGAGCGCCTGCTGCACGAGAAGGAGGTGACCGGCCGCGCCGCCTGGAACCGCCTGTTCGACGAGACCATCGCCGCCATGGAGGTGAAGGTGGGGGAGGAGACGCTGAACGTCTCCGGCGCCCTCAACAAGCTCTCCGACGGCGACCGCAAGGTGCGCGAGGCGGCGGCGAAGGGCGTCTCCGCCGCCTTCGGCGAGAAGGCGCGGCTGTTCACGCTGATCACCAACACCCTGGCCAAGGACAAGGAGATCATCGACGGCTGGCGGCAGTATCCGCGCCCCGGCAGCAGCCGCAACCGCGCCAACATGGTTGAGGACGAGGTGGTGGACGCGCTGGTCAGCGCCGTCGTCGCCAGCTTCCCCAGCCTGTCGCACCGCTACTACGCGATGAAGGCGAAGTGGCTGGGCCTGCCGAAGCTGCAGCACTGGGACCGCAACGCGCCCCTGCCGGACGAGGATGACAGCGAGATCCCGTGGGAGGCGGCGCGGGAGCGGGTGCTGAAGGCCTATTCCGGCTTCAGCCCGGAGCTGGGCCGCATCGGCGCCCGCTTCTTCGACAAGCCCTGGATCGACGCCGCGCTGCGCCCCGGCAAGGCCTCCGGCGCCTTCGCCCACCCCACCGTGCCGAGCGCGCACCCCTATCTGCTGCTGAACTACCACGGCAAGTCGCGCGACGTGATGACGCTGGCGCATGAGCTGGGCCATGGCGTGCACCAGATCCTGGCGGCGGAGCAGGGCTACCTGATGTCCGGCACGCCGCTGACGCTGGCCGAGACCGCCTCGGTGTTCGGCGAGATGCTGACCTTCCGCGCCCTGCTGGATGCCGAGACCGACCCGAAGCGGCGCCGCGCCATGCTGGCCGGCAAGGTGGAGGACATGCTGAACACGGTGGTGCGGCAGATCGCCTTCTACCGCTTCGAGACGCTGCTGCACGACGCCCGCCGCAAGGGCGAGCTCTCCCGCGAGGAGATCGGCGCGCTGTGGATGCAGGTGCAGACCGAGAGCCTTGGCCCGGCCTTCGAGTTCACGCCGGACTACGAGATCTACTGGTCCTACATCCCGCACTTCGTGCACACGCCGTTCTACGTCTATGCCTACGCCTTCGGCGACTGCCTGGTGAACGCGCTCTACGGCGTGTTCCAGAACGGCGGCGTGCCCGGCTTCCAGGAGAAGTACCTGGAGTTGCTGCGCGCCGGCGGCACGCTGCGGCACAAGGAGCTGCTGGCCCCCTTCGGCCTCGACGCCTCGGACCCTGCCTTCTGGCACATGGGGCTGAACGTCATCTCCGGCTTCATCGACGAGCTGGAGCGCACCGATGGGCAATGACCGACCGAGGCGCGCCTGCATGCGCGACGAACTGGAGCACACGGATGGCTGAGGACCGCGAGGGCAGCACCCTCTTCGGCGAGATCCGCCGCATGGCGCGTACCTCGGGCGCGGTGGGCGGCATCGCCGCCCGCGTGGCCGGGGAGCGCTATCTCGGCATCAAGACCGACAAGACGGTGCACGCCAACGACCTCAAGGCCCTGCTCGGCGGGCTGAAGGGGCCGCTGATGAAGGTGGCGCAGTTCCTCACCACCGTGCCCAACGCCCTGCCGCCCGAATACGCCAAGGAGCTGGCCGCGCTGCAGGCCAATGCGCCGCCGATGGGCTGGGCCTTCGTCCGCCGCCGCATGTCCTCCGAGCTGGGGCCGGCCTGGCAGTCGCGCTTCGCCAGCTTCGGCCAGGAGGCCTCGGCCGCGGCAAGCCTCGGCCAGGTGCACCGCGCCACCCTGCCGGATGGGCGGGTGGTGGCCTGCAAGCTGCAATACCCCGACATGGCCAGCGTCGTGGAGGCCGACCTCCGGCAGCTGAAGATCGCCATGGGCCTGTTCGCCCGGATGGACGACGCCATCCAGCACGACGATGTCTATATCGAGCTGTGCGACCGGCTGCGCGAGGAGCTGGACTATGCCCGCGAGGCGGCGCAGATGCGGCTCTACAACCGCATGCTGGCCGACGAGCCCACCATCCGCACCCCGGTGCCGGTGGAGGCGTACAGCACCCGCCGGCTGCTCACCATGACCTGGCTGGAGGGCCGCCCGATCCTCGACCGCCTGGCCGAGGACCCTCCGCAGGAGGAGCGGGACGCCTATGCCCGCGCCCTGTTCCGCGCTTGGTACGTGCCCTTCTACCGCTATGGCGTGATCCACGGGGATCCGCACCTGGGTAACTACCAGGTGCGCCAGCCCACGGCGGAGAGCGAGGCGGGCATCAACCTGCTCGATTTCGGCGCCATCCGCGTCTTCCCGCCCACCTTCCTCACCGGCGTGATCATGCTCTACGAGGCGATCCGCGACGGCGATGACGACAAGGCGGCGGAGGCCTACCGCATCTGGGGCTTCACCGACCTCTCGCGCGAGAAGATGGCGGTGCTCGGCCTCTGGGCGAAGTTCCTGCACGAGCCGCTGCTGGACGACCGGGTGCGGCCGATCCAGGAGGTGGACGACCCGGATTTCGGCCGCAAGGTGGCGGCCGAGGTGCATGCCGGCCTCAAGCGCACCGGCGGCGTGAAGCCGCCGCGGGAGTTCGTGCTGGTGGACCGCGGCGCGGTCGGGCTGGGCAGCGCCTTCCTGCGGCTGGGGGCGCGGCTGAACTGGCACCGCCTCTTCAACGAGCTGATCGCCGACTACAGCGAGCAGGCGCTGGCCGCGCGGCAGGCCGAGGCCCTGGCTGCCGCCGGGGTGCCGCCGCCGGTGGCGCGCTGAGGCAGGCGGGGGCCCCGGCAGGGTGGCGGTGCCGCCCTGTCAGAGCAGCCCCGCCTGCCGGAAGGAGAAGTGCCGGCCATTGCCGATCACCAGATGGTCGTGCAGGGCGAGGCCGAGCGCGGCGGCGGCACGCTGCAGCTCGGCGGTCATGGCGCGGTCGGCCTCGCTGGGGGTGGGGTCGCCGCTCGGGTGGTTGTGCACCACGATCAGCGCCGTGGCGTGCAGCTCCAGGGCGCGCCGCATCACCTCGCGCGGATAGACGGGGGTGTGGTTCACCGTGCCGCGTGCCTGGGCCTCGTCGGCCAGCAGGCGGTTGCGGCTGTCGAGAAACAGCACGCGGGACTGCTCGACCCGCTCCCGCGCCAGGGCGGCGTTGAGGTAGCCGAGCAGCCGCTCCCAGTTGTCCAGCACCGGCTGGTCCCGCAGCTCGGCGCGCAGCAGGCGCAGGGCGGCGGCCTGGGCGGTCTTCAGCGCGGCCATGCCGGCCTCGCCCAGCCCCTCCACCTGCCGCAGCTCGGCGACCGGCGCGCTCAGCGCGGCACCGAGGCTGCCGAAGCGGGAGAGCAGGGCACGGGCGATCGGCTTGGTGTCGCGTCGCGGCAGGGCGAGGAACAGCAGCATCTCGACCAGCTCGTGGTCGAGCAGCGCATCGGGGCCGTGCGCCAGCAGCTTGGCCCGCATCCGGGCACGATGGCCTTCCGCGCTCATCGCCAGCGGGCGGGGCGCGGAGGTCAGGGAGGCCGGCAGGGCCGGCGGCAGGGGAAGGGCGGGGCCGGCCTCGCCCAGCCCGCGCGTCTTGCGCATGGGACCTCCGTTCTCGACCGGAGGTTGAACCGGGCAGGGTGCGCTTGTCCAGCGCCCGGATGCCACCGCCGGGCCGGCGGTGGCAGGGAACTCAGGCCTGGTAGGGGGGCTTGTGCAGCCCGGCGGGGGAGAAGGTGAACACCTCGCACCCTGTCTCGGTCACGCCCACCATGTGCTCGAACTGGGCGGAAAGGCTACGGTCGCGCGTCACGGCGGTCCAGCCATCGTCCAGCACCTTCACGTCGTGGCGGCCGGCATTCACCATCGGCTCGATGGTGAAGAACATGCCCGGCTTCAGCAGCGGCCCTTCGCCGGGGCGGCCGAAATGCAGGACGTTCGGCGCGGCGTGGAAGTGGCGGCCGATGCCGTGCCCGCAGAAATCCCGCACCACGCTGAAGCGGTGGCCCTCGACATAGCTCTGGATGGCGTGGCCGATGTCGCCGAGACGGGCGCCCGGCTTCACCGCGGCGATGCCGCGCAGCAGGCTCTCATGCGTCACGTCCATCAGCAGCCGCGCCTTGGTGCTGGGCTGGCCGGCGGCATACATGCGGCTGGTGTCGCCGTACCAGCCATCGAGGATGACGGTGACGTCGATGTTCAGGATGTCGCCATCGGCCAGCGTCTTCGTGCCCGGGATGCCGTGGCAGACGACGTGGTTGATGGAGATGCAGGAGGCGTGCTGGTAGCCCCGGTAGCCGATGGTGGCCGAGGTCCCGCCGTTCTCCTCGATGAACGCCAGGATGAGCGCGTCCAGCGCGCCCGTGGTGACCCCCGGGCGGACATGCTCGGTGATCATGTCCAGCGTCGCGGCGGCCAGCTGCCCCGCGCGGCGCATCCCTTCGAAATCTTCGGGCGCGTGCAGGATGATGCGCCGCGCCTCGGCACCGGATTGTTCCATGTCGCGCAAGATGCGCAAGACGCCCTTTGGTTGCAAGCGGCTGCCGCGCAGGGCAGGGGTGCCACCGTGGCAGGGAAGCGGGGGCGCTAGTGGCGCGGCGGGGGGCGCTCGCCGGCGGGCTGCTCCACCGTGCCCAGCGCGTCGGCCAGCCGGGCATTGGCGCTGCCGCGCGGCGCCGGCTTCGGCTGGTCCGGCCCCGGCGCCCAGCCGGTCAGCACCAGCATCTCCAGCGGCATCGGCAGCGTGCCCTCGGCATCCGGCCGCAGCGCGGCCAGCGCCATCGGGAACAGGGCGCGCGGCGGGATGCGCGGGTCGCGCGCCAGCACGGCGTTGCCTTCGCCCGCGGCACGCAAATCGTGCAGCAGGGCGAGCGGCGTGCGGTAGCGCAGCGGCAGCGTCTCGCGGTCGGCCACCGGCAGGGCGAAGCCGGCGCGTTGCAGCAGCGCGGCGCCGTCCCGCAGCTCGGGGAAGGGGGAGATGCGCGGGCTGAGCCCGTCGCGCAGCGCCGTCTCGGCCGCCGCCAGCGCCTCGCGCAGCGGCTGCAGGGTACCGAGGGCGGGCAGGCTGGCCAGGAACAGCCCATCCGGCGCCATGGCGCGGCGGATCTGCAGCAGGGCGCCCGGCAGGTCGTTCACCCAGTGCAGCGAGAGATTGGCCACCACCAGGTCGAAGCTGCCCGGGGCGAAGGGCAGCCATTCCTCGTCGGCTGCCAGGGGCAGGCCGCCGGCACCGCCGGCCATGCGCGCCGAGAGGTCCATCGAGACCACATGGCCCACACCGCGCGCCCGCAACGCCGGCGCCACCGCGCCGCGCCCGCCGATCTCCAGCGCGTGGCCGAACCGGCGGGTGGTGTCGTCCAGCCGGTCCAGCAGCCGCTCGGCGGCGGCCTCCAGCACGGGCGCCACCCCGGCCATGCGGGATGCCGCGCGGTCGCGCCGCCGCCGCACAAGGGTCCGGTCGAAAACCTGCATCGCATCCGCCATGCCAGGGAGATGCGCCGCCGCCGGCCGGTGCGCAAGCGTCCTTGCGGAGCCGGGGCGCGTTCCGCTAATTTCACGAAATCGTGAGCAATGTTTCCGGCCTGGACCGTCTGCGGCACGGCATGCGCCACCTGGGGCACGCGGTGCTGGACATGCTGCTGCCGCCCCGCTGCCTGGCCTGCGCCACCCCGGTGCTCGCCGAAGGCACGCTCTGCGGCGACTGCTTCCATGACATCCGGCTGATCGGCCCGCCGCTCTGCGAGTGCTGCGGCATTCCCTTCCTGCATGCGGGGCAGGGGGAGCCGGCGCTGGGCGGCGGCCTGCTTTGCCCGCGCTGCGCGGCCGAGCCACCGCCCTACCGGAGGGCCCGCGCCGCCTATCTCTACAATGCCGGGGCGAAGCGCCTGCTGCTGCCCTTCAAATATGCCGGGCGCACCGAGCTGGCCCTGCCGCTGGCGCGGCAGATGGCACGCGCCGGCCGCGCCTTGTTGGCCGAGGCCGAGCTGCTGCTGCCGGTGCCGCTGCACCGGCGCCGGCTGCTCTCGCGCGGCTACAACCAGGCCGGGTTGCTGGCGGGGCGCCTCTCCGGCCTCAGCGGCGTGCCCTGGGCGCCGGACCTGCTGCGCCGCGCCCGCCGCGCCGCCGCCCTGGCCGGGCTGGGCGTGGCCTGGCTGGCGCGGCGGCAGGTGGGTGGCCACACGGGCGACATCCTCGGCGCCTGCGCGGTGCTGGCCGAATGCGCCGCGCTCTCGGCGCTCAGCCTCGGGCGGTAGGCGCCGCATGACAGGCGCGGCGCGGGGCGATACAGCTTGCCCCGTGCACGAGCAGAACCCCCCGCTGCGCCGTGGCTGGACCACCGGCGCCTGCGCCACGGCGGCGGCCAAGGCCGCCTTCGCCGCGCTGCGGACCGGCGCCTTCCCCGACCCGGTGACCATCACCCTGCCACGTGGCGAGCGCCCCGCCTTCGCCCTGGCCGAACACGCCTTGCTGCCCGATGGCGGCGCGATGGCCGCCGTGGTGAAGGATGCCGGCGACGACCCGGACGTGACGCATGGCGCGCTGATCCGCGCCACGGTGCGCGCCCTGCCGCCCGGCTCCGGCGTGGTGTTCGCCGCCGGCGAGGGGGTTGGCACGGTCACGCTGCCCGGCCTGCCGCTGCCGCCGGGCGAGCCCGCCATCAACCCGATGCCGCGCGCCATGATCCGCGCCGTGCTCGCCGAGGTGGCGGGCGGCGAGGCGGATGCGCGGGTGGAGATCTCCATCCCCGGCGGCGCGGCGCTGGCGGAGCGGACGATGAACCCGCGCCTCGGCATCCTGGGCGGGCTGTCGGTGCTGGGCACCACGGGCATCGTCGTGCCCTATTCCTGCGCGGCCTGGATCCATTCCATCCATCGCGGCATCGACGTGGCGCGGGCGGCGGGGCTGACGCATGTGGCGGGCGCCACCGGCAGCACCAGCGAGGACGCCATCCGCCGCCACCACACCCTGCCCGAGCAGGCGCTGATCGACATGGGCGACTTCGTCGGCGGCATGCTGAAATACCTGCGGGCGCACCCGATCCCGCGCGTCACCATCGCGGGGGGCTTGGCCAAGCTCACCAAGCTGGCGCAGGGGCGGCTGGACCTGCATTCGCGGCGCGGCGCGGTGGACCTGCCGGCGCTGGCGGAACTGGCCCGCGCCGCGGGGGCGGGGGGGGCGCTGGCCGCGCGCATCGCCACGGCCAACACGGCGCTGGAGGCCTTCACCCTGGCTGGCGCCGAGGGCATCGGCCTGCCGCGCGCCGTGGCGGAGGAAGCCCGCCGGGTGGCGCAGCGCGTGGTGGAAGGGGCGCCCATCCGCGTCGATGTCGCGCTGTTCGGGCGGGATGGGGCGCTGCTGGCGGAGAGCGGCGAAGATTAGAAGCAAAAGACATTTCGCGTTTGGCGCCACGCCAAACTGGCAAAAGTTTTTTGGTTCTTTTTTCCAAAAAAGAACCCTTCCCTTTCTTCAATCATCCCGCCCGCGAAAGCGGCGCTGATAATCCGTGCTGTAGAGCGCGCTCTCGCGGAAGCCCTCCGGCGCCAGGGCGGGCCCGACCAGGATCAGCGCCGTCCGCTCGGCGGGTGCCTGCTCCATCTTCGCCGCGATATCGGCCAGGGTGCCGCGCACCACCCGCTCATCCGGCCAGGAGGCGCGCACCACCACCGCCACGGGGCAGTCGGCGCCGTAGAGCGGGGTGAGGGTCTCGACAATCCGCCCCAGCGCGTGGATGGCCAGGTGCAGCGCCAGCGTGGCGCCGGTGGCGCCGAAGGCCTCCAGCGTCTCGCGCGGCGGCATGGCGGAGGCGCGGCCGGAGATGCGCGTGAGCACCACGCTCTGCGCCAGCTCCGGCACCGTCAGCTCCCGCCCGAGGGCGGCGGCGGCGGCGGCGAAGGCGGGGACGCCCGGCGTCACGGTGTAGGGGATGCCGTGGCGCTCCAGCCGCCGCACCTGCTCCGCCATGGCCGACCACACGGAGAGATCGCCTGAATGCAGCCGCGCCACATCCTGCCCCGCCGCATGGGCGCGGAGGTATTCGGCCTCGATGGCGTCGAGGTCGAGCGGGGCGGTGTCCACCAGCCGGGCGCCGGGCGGGCAATGCGCCAGCAACGCCGGCGGCACGATGGAGCCGGCATAGAGGCAGACCGGGCAGGCCGCCAGCAGATCCCGCCCGCGCAGCGTGATGAGGTCCGCGGCGCCCGGTCCGGCGCCGATGAAATGCACGGTCATGGCCTTATTCCTCCAGCGAGAGGGCGCAGGTCACGCCCTCCCCCGTGATGCGCGGCAGCGCCAGGCGGCCACCCAGCGCCAGCGCGCAGCCCTCGGCGATGGCGGCGTAGCCGGTGGCGCGGCGCGCCGTCTCGGATGGGGTGGGGCATCGCGGCTGCACGGCGCCCAGCGCTTCCTCCTCGACCCAGTGCAGCGGCACGCCAAGCGTGGCCGCCGCCTCGGCCAGCGCCGCCACCTCGCGGCGGAACCAGGGGGCGGCCAGGGCGCCTACCCGCAGGCTGGAACGCTGCTCGGCCTCGCGCACCAGGGCCACCACGGCGGTGGCGGACACATTGGGGCGGGCGCCGAGGCCGGCCACGGCCAAGGGGACATTCGGGGGAGCATCCAGGGGAGGCGCCGCCTCCCCTGGACCCCTCCGCCGGGGAGACAGGGTCTCCCCGGACCCCGCCACCGATTTTTCCGCCACATATTGCATCACGGTCATCGCCGGGCGGAAGCCGTGCATCGTGCCCACCCGGTCCAGGCGCTCCACGCCGAGGCGCGCCAGCGTGCCGCCCCAGCGGGCATGGGCGGCGTAGAGCACGGCCTCGGTCTCGATGGTCACGGCATTCGCCACCAGCCGGCCGCCGGGGCGCAGCGCCTGCCAGGCCGCCTCCAGCACGCCGGGCTGCCCGCCGCCGCCGCCCACGAACCGGGCATCCGGCGCCGGCAGGCCGGCGAGGCCCTCCGGCGCGGCGGCGCGCACCAGGCGCAGCCCGGGCACGCCCAGCGCCAGCGCGTTGCGCGCCGCGCCCGCCGCCCGCTCCGGGCGCGGCTCCAGCCCGATGGCGCGGTTGGCCGGGTGGCGCAGCAGCCATTCGATCGCCACCGAGCCGCTGCCGCAGCCGATGTCCCACAGCAGTTCCCCCTGGCGCGGCGCCAGCATGGCCAACGTCACCGCGCGCACCTCGCGCTTGGTGATCTGCCCGTCCTGCTCGAAGAACGCTTCCGGCAGGCCGGGCGCCAAGGGCAGAACCCGCGCGGCGGGGCCCGCCACCACCTCCAGCGCCAGCATGTTCAGCGGGTCCGGCGCATGGGCGAAGGCTTCCGCCTTGGTCTCATGGCGGCGCTCGCGCGGGCCGCCCAGCGCCTCCAGCACCACCATCCGCGTCGGCCCGAAGCCGTGGCGGCAGAGCAGCGCGGCGACCTGCGCGGGGGTGGCGGCATCGGCCGAGAGGGCCAGCAGCCGCGCGCCCGGCTGCAGCAGCGGCAGCAGCCGCTCCAGCGGGCGGCCGCAGAAGGAGATCGTGGCGCAATCCTGCATCGCCCAGCCCAGCCGCGCGCAGGCGAGGGCGAAGGCCGAGGGCGCCGGCAGGCACAGGAACTCCCTGGGCCCCACATGCCGCGCCAGCGTGGCGCCGATGCCGAAGCAGAACGGGTCGCCTGAGGCCAGCACGGCGGTGGGCCGGCCGCGCCGGGCCAGCAGGGCGGGCAGCCCGGCCAGCATCGGGCTGGGCCAGGGATGGGCGGAGCCGCTCAGATGCCCCGCCGCCAGCGCCAGGTGCCGCGCGCCGCCGAACACCGCCTCCGCCCCCTCCAGCAGGGCGCGCGCGGCGGGGGAGAGGCCCTCGACGCCATCCTCGCCCAGCCCGATGATGGAGAGCCACGGTGTGCTGCTCATGACGGGGTGCGATGCGGGTTCTGCTGCTGGGAGGGACGACCGAGGCACGGGCGCTGGCGCGGGCGCTCGCCGGGGATGCGCGCTTCCGCGCCACCCTCTCGCTCGCCGGCACCACGCGGGCGCCGCTGCCGCAGCCGCTGCCGGCGCGGGTGGGCGGCTTCGGCGGCGTGGCCGGGCTGGTGGCCTACCTGCGCGCCGAAGGCATCGCGGCGCTGGTCGATGCCACCCACCCCTTCGCCGCGCAGATGACGCGCCATGCCGCCGCGGCCGCCGCCCTGGCCGGGGTGGCGCTGCTGCGGGTGGAGCGCCCCGCCTGGAGCCCCACGCCCGGCGACGACTGGCGGGAATTCCCCGACATGCCCGCCATCGCCGCCGCGCTGGGGGAAGCGCCGCGCCGCGTCTGGCTGACGGTGGGGCAGAAGGAGCTGGCCCCCTTCCGCGCCGCGCCCCAGCACGACTACCTGATCCGCAGCGTCGATCCGCCCGCGCCGGAGAGCCTGCCGCCGCGCGCCACCGTCATCGCCGCCACCGGCCCCTTCACGCTGGAGGGGGAGCGCGCCCTGCTGCGCGCCCACCGCATCGACGTGCTGGTGAGCAAGAATTCGGGCGGCACGGCCACCGAGGCCAAGCTGCGGGCGGCGCGCGAGGCCGGGCTGCCGGTGCTGCTGCTGGCCCGCCCGCCCGCGCCCGCGGGGCTGCGCGCCGTGCCGGATGCGGAGGCGGCGCTGGCCTGGCTTCACGGGCTGCGCGCCGAGCGGGGGGCGTAGAGCCAGGGGCGTTGCCCCGCGCCGCGCGGGACCAGCCGGCTCTGCGCCGTGCCGATCATCACCAGGGTCCGCATGTCGGCCCGCGCCGGGTCGGCTTCCGCGAGCGGCTGGATGGCGATCGCCTCCTCCGGCCGGCTGACGGCGGTGGCGAAGGCCACGGGCACGTCTCCCGGCAGCATCTCCCGCAGCATCGCGAAGGCGCGGCCCAGCTGCCAGGGACGCGCGCGCGAGATGGGGTTGTAGAGCGCGATGACGAAGCCCGCCCCCGCCGCCGCCCGCAGCCGCTGCTCGACCAGCGGCCAGGGCTTGAGGTTGTCGGAGAGGGAGAGGGCGCAGAAATCATGCCCCAACGGCGCGCCGAGCCGGGCGGCGGCGGCGAACATGGCCGAGAGGCCGGGCAGTACCGCGACATCCAGCGCGCGCCAGGCCGCGGGGCCGCCCTCCAGCGCCTCGAACACGGCGCTGGCCATGGCGAACACCCCCGCATCGCCCGAGGAGACGACCGCCACCCGCGCCCCCTCCGCCGCCAAAGCGAGGGCATGGTGGGCGCGCTCCAGCTCCTGCCGGTTGTCCGTCTCGTGGCGGCGCTGGCCGGGGGCGTGCGGCACACGGGCGACATAGGGGCCGTAGCCGATGATGTCGGTGGCCTCGGCCAGGGCCGCGCTGGCTTCGGGCGTGCGGAGGGAATCCGCGCCGGGGCCGAGGCCGATGATCTTCAGCCAGGACATGAAGCGCCTTCTTTTTCCGAAGAAAAAGAAGCAAAAAGACTTTTGTCAGTAGGGCACGGTCCCCCGTCGAAGCGGGACGCCAAACGAACAGAAGTTTTTTGGTTCTTTTTTTCAAAAAAGAACGTTGCTTTTCTTGTCATCGGGCCCCCTGCCGCCCTGGGACCAGCACCAGCGAGAAATAGGGCGCCGGGCTGTCATCCCGCTCGGCGAGCGGCAGGATCACCTCGCCCGGCATGGTGCCGCGCTCGGCATAGAGGGCGCGCGCCGTCAGGCCCAGCCTGTCCAGCACCGCGCGCAGCTTGGGCAGGTTGCGGCCGAGCTTCATCACCACCGCCGCGTCGCACCGCCTCAGCGCCGCCGCCAGTTCCTCCGCCGGCATGGTGGCGGGGAGAACCGAGAGGATGTCGTCGCCATGCACCATCGGCGCCAGGGCGCGGGACCAGCAGCCGGACATGGCGGTGATGCCCGGCGTCACCTCCACCGGGAAGCGCGGCCGCAGCCGGTCGAACAGGTACATGGCCGAGCCGTAGAGGAAGGGGTCGCCCTCGCAGAGCAGCGCCACATCCTCGCCCGCGCCGAGGCGCCCGGCCAGCGTGGCGGCGCAGTCCTCGTAGAAGGCGGCCATGCCCGCGGCGTAGCGGCCATCCTCCACGGAGATCTCGGTGGTGTAGGGGTATTCGAAGCGCAGCGCCGCGGCGGCCCGGTTCAGGTGCGGCGTGGCGATGGTGAAGGCGTGCCCCGGCCGGCCCCGCCTGGCGAAGAAGGCATAGGCCGGGGCGCGGGCCAGGATGCGCGCGGCGCGCAGCGTCACCAGCTCCGGGTCGCCGGGGCCGACGCCCAGGATGTGCAGCGTGCCGGAGGGGAGGGGTGTCATTCCCGCTCCGTCGCCAGCGCGTTGACGGCGGCGACCGCCATGGCGCTGCCGCCCTGCCGGCCTTCCACGATCATCCAGGGCACGCGGTTCCACGCCGCCAGCGCCGCCTTCGACTCGGCGGCGCCGACGAAGCCCACCGGCAGGCCGATGATGGCGGCGGGCGGCGGCGCGCCCGCGTCGAGCAGCTCCAGCAGGTGGAACAGCGCGGTGGGCGCGTTGCCGATGGCCACCACCGCGCCGCGCAGCGTCTCCCCCCAGAAATCCAGCGCGGCGGCGGAGCGGGTGTTGCCGATGGCGCGGGCATGCTCCGGCACGCGCGGGTCGTCCAGCAGGCAGAGGATCTCGTTGGCGGCGGGCAGGCGCGGGCGGGTGATGCCCTGCGCCACCATCTTGGCGTCGCACAGCACCGGCGCCCCGGCGCGCAGCGCGGCCTCGGCGGCGGCGGTGAAGCCGGGGGCGAAGCGGATGTGCCGCGCCACCTCCACCAGCCCGCAGGCATGGATGACGCGCACCGCCACCCGCGCCTCGGCGGCGGTGAAGCCGGCGAGGTCCGCCTCCGCCCGGATGGTGGCGAAGGATTTCTCGTAGATCGCCGCGCCGTCGCGGATGTAGTCGTAGCCGCTCATTCCTGTTCCAGTCCGGCTCGTTCCAGTTCGGCCGCAGCCTCCTGCAGGGTGAGGCCCGTGCGGAGCGGTGGATCCCCGGCGCGGGCCTGGCGCAGCAGGGCATAGCCATCGGGCGCCGCCACCAGCACCGCCGCCGCCGGCACGGGATGCGCGCAGCCTTTGGCGCAGCCCGAGAGATGCAGCAAGCCCTTCGCCGGCACCGCCCCGCGCGCCAGCAGGGCGCGGGCATCGGCGCGGGTGTCGGCTTGGCCGCTGGCACAGCCCGCCGCGCCGGGGCAGGCCACCACGCGGCGGCGCGGATCGGCCGGGTCCGTGATCCAGCCGGCGGCGGCCCGCGCCAGCGCGGCAGGGCGGCGGACGCCCGCCAGCAGCAGCGCGCGCCAGGGGGTGAGGCGCAGCGTGCCGTCGCCGAATTCTTCTGCCAGATCCGCCAGGGCGGCGAGGCCCGCCCCGTCCAGCACGCCGAATTCCGGGGCGAGGCCGAAGGCGCCGCGACCGGTGCCGGGATAGGGGTGGAAGCCCACCGGTTCCGGGGCCAGGGGCTCCGGCAGGGCGGGGAGGGGGGAGAGGCCGGTGCCCGCCAGCAGCGCGGCGGCGCCGTGCCCGGCCAACGCCGCGCGCATCCGCCTTGCGCCGGTGGCGCGGAAATTCTCCACCAGCCGGGCCAGGGCCTCGGGGGTGGCGCCGGCGAGGCGCAGGCCGCCGGGCAGGTGCAGCGCCGCCTCGCCCGTGGGCGCGAGGCGCAGCAGCAGATCGGCCGCCAACCCGGACAGCGGCAGCGCGCCGCCGCCATCCAGCGCCGCGCCGAACTTTCCCGGGAGGGACCCGGCCTCCGCGAGCAGGGCGGAGAGCGCCGCGTGCCATTCGGCCAGGCCCGGGGAAAGGGCTGGATCGTCCCCCATCAGCGGCGGGCCGATGAGGTTGCGCCGCGCCTCCCGCCCCGCATCGGGGTCGGCGAGGCCGGCTTCCACCACGGCGCGGGCCATGGCATCGGCCCGGGTGGGGGCGACGCCGCGCAGCTGCAAATTGCCGCGGTTGGTCAGCTCCACCGCGCCGGGGGCGAGGGCGGCCAGCCGCCGCGCCTGCGCCGCCGAGAGCCGGCTGCGGAAGGGCTTGACCCGCAGCAGCAGCCCGTCCCCTGTCTCCATCGGCGCGAAGAGGTGCGGGCACCAGCCCTTCACGGAGGGCGGGGCGGGGTCAGACATCGTTGCGCCGGGAATGCCACAGCCCCCGCTCCCGCGCCTCGTGGAAGCGCGCTTGCAGCGCCGCCAGCGCCTCCGGGTTGTGCTCGGCCATGAAGGCGGCCACGGCGTCGTCGCCCAGCGTGGCCGCGTGCAGCAGGTCGAACTGCCGGTCGAAGCGGTGGGGCAGGGTGGCGGCGAAGCCGTGCAGCGCCTCGATGGCGCGGGCGATGTGCGCGGCGCCCTGGTGGCCGTGGCGCATCATGCCGCCGATCCATTCCGGGTTGGCGGCGCGGCCGCGCAGCACGCGGGCCACTTCCTCGGGCAGGCCGCGCAGGCGGGGGGCGCCGGGGCGGGAGGTGTCGGCGTGGTAGAGGGCGGGGGTGGCGCCGAGCAGCGCGGCGGCGGCGGCGAAGCCCCCGGCATGGGAGGCCACCTCCGGGCTGTCCAGCAGGTCCGTCTCGGCATGGTCCTGGCTGTGCAGGAAGGCGTCGGCGAGCGCGATCCGGGCCTGCAGGGCCTCGGGCGCGGCGGTGCCGTCCAGCCCCTCGCCATAGGCGGCGGCGGCGCCGGCGATCCAGGCGCGGCCGAGATCCTCGCGACTCTCCCAGGCACCCTTGGCCAGCACCTCCTCCACCCCCGTGCCGTACTGGCCGGGGGCGGCGCCGAAGATGCGCGCCGTGGCCTGCCGCAGCGCAGCCCCTTCCAGCCCGCGCGCGGCGGCGGCGAGGGGGTTCCACTCCGGCGCCTCGTCGCGCGCCGCGATGGCGCGCACCGCCGCGTCGAACAGCGCGATCTGGCCTGGGAAGGCATCGCGGAACACGCCGGAGATGCGCAGCGTGACATCGACGCGCGGCCGGTCCAGCACCGCCAGCGGCGTGATCTCGATGCCGGTGACGCGGGCCGAGGTGTCATCCCACACCGGGCGGGCGCCGAGCAGCAGCAGGGCCAGCGCCAGGTCTTCGCCGC
Organism: Teichococcus aestuarii; assembly: GCF_042651065.1. Classification (NCBI taxonomy): domain Bacteria; kingdom Pseudomonadati; phylum Pseudomonadota; class Alphaproteobacteria; order Acetobacterales; family Roseomonadaceae; genus Roseomonas; species Teichococcus aestuarii. The sequence continues at coordinate 8,528 of NZ_JBHSCH010000002.1, read as the reverse complement.
CGGTGCGCAGCGTGGCGCTGCCCCAGAGATCGAGCATCAGGTGGCGGGGCCAGTCTCCCTGCTCCTGGCGGTGGCGGCGCAGCAGCTCCTCGGCGGCCTTCTCGGCCAGGGCCAGGGCGGAGCGGGTGGGCACGCCGCGCGGGTCGATGCTGTAGAGATTTCTCCCCGTTGGCAGCACGTCGGCGCGGCCGCGGGTGGGGGCGCCGGCGGGGCCGGGGGGGATGAAGCGGCCATCGAGCGCGTCGAGCAGCGCCTGCCGCTCGGCGGGGGGGGAGGCATCGAGCCGGGCGGCGTCGAAGCCCGGCGTGGCGCGGGAGAGCGCCTCCAGCAGCAGGGCGCGGCGCTCCGGCGCGGGGGCGCGGCCGAAGACGTGCAGCCCGTCGCGGATCTGGAGTTCCTTCACGTCGCACAGCCAGGCGTCGAGGCGGGAGAGCGCCTCCTCCTCCGGGATGTCGCGCGGGATGTGGCCTTCCTCCAGCAGACCGGCCGCCTCGGCGCGCTCCAGGATGGCGCGGCGGAGCAGGGCGGTGCGGCGGCGGTCCAGCCCGTCGGCGGCGGCGTATTCGTCGATCAGCCGCTCGAGCTCGGCGGCGGCGCCGTGCTGGGTGGCGGATTTCAGCGGCGGCGTCAGGTGGCCGATCGTCACGGCGCCGAGGCGGCGGCGCGCCACGGCGGCCTCGCCCGGATTGTTGGCGATGAAGGGATAGACCACAGGCAGCCCGCCCAGCAGCGCGGCAGGGGCGCAAGCCTCGGAGAGCGCCACGGCCTTGCCCGGCAGCCATTCCAGCGTGCCATGGGTGCCGAGATGCACCAGCGCCTCCGCCCGGCCCCGCAGCGCGAGGTAGAAGGCGGCATAGGCGTGGCGCGGCGGCGTGTCCGGGTCGTGATAGGCGGCGGAACGGTCCAGCGCGCCGCCACGATCCGGCTGCACCGCCAGCAGGAGGTTGCCGAGGCGGAGATGGCGGAAGCGGAAGGCGCCCTCCCGGCAGGCGGGGTCCTCCGCCGGGTCGCCCCAGGCGGCGGTAATCTGTTCCGCCAGTTCGGCGGGCAGGGTGGCGAGGGCGGCGCGATACTCGGCCAGGGTGACGAGCGGGGCGGCCTCGCCGCGCGTCAGCGCCCGCGCCAGGGCTTCGGCATCGGGCCGTTCCTCGCCCAGCGTGTAGCCGGAGGCGGAAAGATCCTCGAGCAAAGCGGCGAGGCTGGCAAAGGAATCGAGCCCCACCGCGTGCCCCGCCTGCCCGCCCACCGCCGGATAGTCCGAGAGCAGCACCGCCACGCGGCGCGCCGCGCGCGGCGTGGCGGCGAGGCGCGCCCAGCCCAGGGCGCGCTCGGCGGCGAGGGCGATGCCCGCCGCGTCCGGCGCCAGCAGGGTGCGGGACTGCTCCAGTCCCGGCAAAGGCGGGGCCTCCGCCTTGAAGCCGATGGCGGCGGTGAGCAGGCGGCCATCCAGCTCCGGCAGCACCACCTGCATGGCGAGGTCGCTCTGCGACAGGCCGCGCGACGATGCGGCCCAGAGCTCGCGCGCGGCGCCGGAGAGGATGAGTTGCAGCACGGGCGCGCCGGCGGCTTCCAGCGGCGAGGCGCCATCCTGCCGGGCGGAGAAGGCGGTGGCGTTCAGCACCACGGCGGGGCGCCATGCCGCCAGGCGCTCCTGCACCAGCGCGGCGGAGGCGGGCTCTTTCAGGCTGGCGGCGTAGAGGCCGCGCACGCGCAGGCCACGTTCCCGCAAGGCGGCGGCGAGCGCCAGCATCGGCGCGATGTCGCCCGAGACGAGATGCGAGCGGTAGAAGACGATGACGGCCTGGGGGTCGTTCTCCTCCAGGCCGAGCGGGTGCTCGCCGGCCGGCGGCAGGGGAAGCGGGGCGGCGCCGTCATCCGCGCCGAGGCCCGCGGCATGGCCAGCGAGGCGCAGCGCGGCGGCCAGGTTCTCCGGCCCGCCGGCCAGCAGCAGCGCATCCAGCCGCGCATGGAGGGCGGGTGGCATGGTGGAGAGGGCGGCGAGCTTCGCGTCGTCCCGCCCGCAGCCGGGGAGGAGGGCGAGGGGGATGCCCTCGCGCCGGCAGAGGGCGGCGACTTCCTCGGCGCCGTAGCGCCAGTATTCCAGCCCGCCCAGCAGGCGGATGACGACGGCCCGCGAACGCGCTAGCGTCTCCTCCGCGTAGAGATCCACCGAGAGCGGATGGCGCAGCCGCCCGAGATTGGCCAGCCGCAGCGAGGGCCGCGGCTCCGCCAGCATCGACCAGCCCATGGCGGCGGCGCCGAGGTCGCTGTCGCTGAAGGAGAGCAGCACGAGGTCGGCCGGGGCGTGGCCGAGATCCTCGGCCTGCTCCGTCTCGTCCAGGCTGCGTGTCTCGCGGACCAGGAGGTGCATCAGTTCCGTTCTTTTTTGGAAAAAAGAACCAAAAAACTTTTGTCAGTTGGCGGCGCGCCAAACTCGAAAAGTCTTTTTGCTTCTTTTTCTTCAGAAAAAGAAGATTCTTACTTCAGGATGGCCTTGGCGATGGCCTCCTGATCCATCCCCGCCTGCCCGATGACAACGAGATGCCCGTCGCGGTCATCCTTCCAGGCCTGGTCGAAATGGTGACGGAAGCGGCGGCCGACACCCTGCACCGCCAGCCGCATCGGCTTGCCCTTCAGCCGCACGAAGCCCTTGATGCGCAGGATGTCGTGCCGCGCAGCGATCTCTGGAAGGCGGTGCAGAAGTTCGTCGGCCGAGTCGTATTCCGGCAGGACAAGAACAAAACTCTCGAAATCGTCGTGCTCATGCGCGCCATCCTCCGCGTCGTGGTGCGAGGGGCGGGCGGCGAGGTCGTCCTCGGCGGCGGCGTTGAGGCCGAGCAGAATGTCGGGCGGGAGCGCGCCCTCGCGGGCGGGCACCATCTTCACCGCGCGCGGCAGGTGCGGCGCGATCTCGGCGCGCAGCCGCGCCAGCGCCGCCTCGTCCAGCAGGTCGGCCTTGTTGAGCACGACGATGTCGGCGCTCGCGAGCTGGTCCTCGAATACTTCCGCGAGCGGGTTGTCGTGGTCGAGCGAGGGGTCGGCGGCACGCTGGGCGGCGACGGCCTCCGGGTCGTCGGCGAAGCGGCCCTCGGCGGCGGCGGGGCCGTCCACCACCGTCACCACGCCATCGACCGTGACGCGGGAGCGGATGGCAGGCCAGTTGAACGCCTTGATCAGCGGCTTGGGCAAAGCGAGGCCGGAGGTCTCGATCAGGATGTGCTCGGGCGGGTTGGCGCGGCCGAGCAGCGCCTCGATGGTGGGGATGAAATCGTCCGCCACGGTGCAGCAGAGGCAGCCATTGGCGAGCTCGACGATGTTCTCCGCCTCGCAGCCGGGGATGCCGCAATCCTTCAGCGTCTCGCCATCGACGCCGAGGCTGCCGAACTCGTTGACGATGATGGCGATGCGGCGCCCATCGGCGTGCTGCATCAGGTGGCGCAGCAGCGTGGTCTTTCCCGCGCCGAGGAAGCCGGTGACGATGGTGGCGGGCACTTTTTCCAGCGCGCTCATGCGGCGTTCTCCTTTGGGGTCTCGGTCAGCGAGGGGAGGCGGCCCAGCACCACGCTGCGCAGCGAATCCGGGCGGCGGGAGGGCAGCACGGCGCCGGTGGCGTGCGCCGCATAGGTCTCGCCATAGGCCAGCAGGTCGGCGGCCAGGGCGGGGGAGAGGCGGCCGAGCAGATAGCTCCACTTGCCCGGCTGCGTCATCGCGGCGGCGCAGCCCTGCTGGCAGACGGAGAGGCAGGTGACGGGGCGCAGTTCCACCGGCGGCGCCGGGTGGGCGGCCAGCGCCTGTTCCAGCGCCGCGAGCAGGTGGCGGCCGGGGGGCGTCTCGCCTTCCTCTAGCGTGCGCCCGGCGCGGCAGGTGGTGCAGACCAGCAGCACCGGCTTGGCGGGAAGGGGGGTATCCGGCATCCGTGACCTCAGCCCTGAACAGGTGGCACCCGGGGGTGCCTGGCGCGCATGAGGTGCCGACCGCCCGTGCCGTCTCCGGCGCCGGGTCGAGGCGCCCGGGGGTGGATGCCCGGGCACATCGCCGCCCGCCGGGGCACCCCGCCCGGTGGCACGATCCGATGGCGATGGCAGGTCTCCTGGCTCGCGGATCAGGCACGGAGCGCCGGCCTTCCCGGCGCCGCGTGGCGCCAGTGGCATGGTGGCGATCCGCTCTCCGCCTACAGTTGCGGGGGCAGCCGCGGCCTGGGGCGCTGCCGCCCGTCACCGCATTCCCTTTTCACCTTCCGCGGACGGAAGGACCATCGCCGGTTTGGTAGGCGGCGGCGGGGCCGGGAGTCAAACCCTCTCTCGCTCCCGCCGCAGCTTGCAGGCTACTTGCCGGGATGTTTTCGGTTCTTTGAACCATACCGATGGGCATGGTGAATACAATATGAGTCCGGGCTCGCATCGAAGGGAGCAATAGAAAGCGCGTTGTTTTATTTTCTCATGAAATATCCGTGCCTCCTGCCGGCATATTCTCGTGGCTCCCGGTCTCTTGATTGTTCCAGGGGAAGACCGCGGGCAGGATGATTTTGCCTTTGGGCTGGACAATTTCAGCCGGCTCGTTTAAAGCCTCTGCAACCTATGAGGCGGCGGCACAGCAATGTGTCTTTTTTGGGGCGGGCCGGATGGCCTTGGACCCCTTTCGGCCTGTTCGGGCTGCCGGTCCGTTCAGGCCCCGCCTTCCGACCCACCCCATGGAGGTGATGCCGACCGCCCGGCGGACGGCAGACCACGAGGACGCATGGAAACAGAAACCCCCACCCGGCCGGGCGACGACGCCCCGCCGCCGGTGAAGATCGCGCTTCGCAACGTCTTCAAGGTGTTCGGCGACCAGCCGGACGACGCCATCCGGATGGTCCGCGAGGGCCGCACGAAGGATGAGATCCACGCCGAGACCGGCTGCACGGTCGGCGTCAACGATGCCAGCTTCGACATCCATGCCGGCGAGATCTTCGTCATCATGGGCCTCTCGGGCTCCGGCAAGTCCACCCTGCTGCGGCTGATCAACCGGCTGATCGAGCCCTCCGCCGGCGCGATCCTGGTCGAGGGCCAGGACATCACCCGCATGTCGAAGCGCGAGCTGATCGAGCTGCGCCGGCGCGACATGAGCATGGTGTTCCAGTCCTTCGCCCTGCTGCCCAACCGCACCGTGCTGGACAACGCCGCCTTCGGCCTGGAAGTGGCCGGCGTGGCCGAGGCTGAGCGCCATGCCAAGGCGATGGCCGCGTTGCGCGGCGTGGGCCTCGACGCCTATGCGCAGAGCCGGCCGGACCAGCTCTCGGGCGGCATGAAGCAGCGCGTCGGCCTCGCCCGCGCCCTGGCGAGCGAGCCCACCGTGCTGCTGATGGACGAGGCCTTCTCCGCCCTCGACCCGCTGATCCGTACCGAGATGCAGGACGAGCTGCTGCGCCTGCAATCCGAGCAGAGCCGCACCATCATCTTCGTCAGCCACGACCTCGACGAGGCCATGCGCATCGGCGACCGCATCGCCATCATGCAGCACGGCGTGGTGGTGCAGGTGGGCACGCCGGACGAGATCGTGACGAAGCCGGCCAACGACTATGTCCGCTCCTTCTTCCGCAACGTCGATGTCAGCCAGGTGTTCCGCGCCGGCGACATCGCCCGCGAGACGCAGGTGACGCTGATCGAGCGCCGCGGCATGGCCATCCCCGCCGCGCTGGAGCGGATGCGCCGGCACGACCGGGACTTCGCCATCGTCGTCGGGCGGGACAAGAAGTACCACGGCATGGTCAGCGCCGAATCGCTCTCCCGCGCCGCGCGCAGCGGCGAGGCAGACCCCTACCACCGCGCCTTCCTGGCCGATGTGCAGCCGATCGACGCCGCCGACACCCTCTCCGACGTGATGGGCCGCGTGGCGCAGAGCCCGCACCCCGTGCCGGTGGTGGATGCCGAGCGCCGCTATGTCGGCTCGATCAGCAAGTCCGCCCTGCTGATGTCGCTCGACCGCTCCGGCAACTGAGGACCGCACCCCATGCAGGATCTCGACCTTGGCATCGGTGACGGCGCCGATGCCGTCGTCAACTATGTGCTCGACCATTTCACGCCGGCGCTGGACGGCATCGCCGCCGGCATCGGCTTCGTCACCGACGGCATCCGCGACGGGTTGACCGGCCTGCCGCTGCCGGTGGCCGTCATCGCCATCGCGCTGCTGGCGCTGTGGCGGGTGGGCTGGAAGTTCGCCCTCTTCGCCATCGCGGCCCTGCTGCTGATCGGCGGCATGGGGCTGTGGGAGCGGATGATGGAGACGCTCTCCCTCGTCCTCGCCGCCACGCTCATCGCCATCGCGCTCGGCGTGCCGCTCGGCATCGCCATGGCGCGCAGCAATGCGGTGCAGATGGTGGCGCGCCCGGCGCTCGACCTGATGCAGACCATGCCGGCCTTCGTCTACCTGATCCCGGCCGCCATGTTCTTCGGCCTCGGCGCCGTGCCGGGCACCATCGCCACCGTCATCTTCGCCATGCCGCCGGTGGTGCGGCTGACCAACCTCGGCATCCGCCAGGTGCATGCCGAGTTCATCGAGGCCGGGCTCGCCTTCGGCTGCACCCCCGCGCAGCTGCTGCTGAAGGTGCAGATCCCGAACGCCCTGCCCTCGATCATGGCCGGCATCAACCAGACCATCATGCTCTCCCTCTCCATGGTGGTCATCGCCTCGATGATCGGCGCGGGGGGGCTCGGCAACACCGTGCTCACCGGCATCCAGCGGCTCGATGTCGGCACCGGCTTCGAGGGCGGGCTCGCCGTCGTCGTCCTGGCCGTGCTGCTCGACCGGATCACGCAGAGCTTCGGGCAGGCCGGACACGGCTTCCGGTTCCGCCAGCTTTTCGCGGGGCGCGGGTGACAAGCCGTAGCCGGGGGAAGGAATTCCCCCGGGCCCCCTTCTTTTCCTTCTGCAAGTTCCCGGGCGGGCCTGCGGCCACGCCCCAACAACAGGAGACACGCATGCTTCTCAACAAGCGCACCTTCCTCGGCCTCTCCGCCGGCCTCCTCGCCGCTCCCCTGGCGTCTCCGGGCCTGCTGCGGGCGCAGCCGGCCGGCAGCATCAAGCTCGGCTTCGCCCCCTGGGCCGATGCCGAGTTCATCACCCGCCTCGCCGCCAAGCTGATCGAGGACCGGCTGGAGACCAAGGTCGAGCTGATCCAGACCGACGTGGCGCCGCTCTACCAGGGCCTGACCCGCGGCGACGTGGACGCCATGCTGATGTGCTGGCTGCCGCAGACCCATGCCGACTACTGGAAGCGCGTGGAAGGCAAGGTCGAGCGCCTCGGCACGCTCTACAGCGGCGCCAAGCTGGGCTGGGTGGTGCCGTCCTACGTGCCGGAGGCGGAGGTCGCCTCGATCGCCGACCTGGCCAAGCCGGGGGTGCAGGAGAAGTTCCGCGGCCGCATCCAGGGCATCGAGCCCGGCGCCGGCCTGACCCGCCTCTCCAAGGAGGCCGTCGGCACCTACGGGCTGAAGGACTACACCCTGCAGGAGGCCAGCGAGGCGGCCATGCTCAGCGTGGTGGACCGCGCCATGCGCAGCGAGCGCTGGGTGGTGGCCACCGCCTGGAGCCCGCACTGGATGTTCGGCAAGTACGACCTGCGCTACCTGGCCGACCCGAAGGGCGCGCTGGGCGCCGCCGAGGAGGTGCTGGCGCTGGGCCGCCAGGGCCTGCGCGAGGCCAACCCGAAGGTGGCCGGCTTCCTCTCCCGCCTCAACATGCCGCTCGACGAGCTGGAGAGCGCCATGCTGGTGGCGCAGGAGAAGTCCTACGACCAGGCGGTGGCCTCCTACATCGAGACCAATGCCGAGCGCGTGGACGACTGGCTGGAGGCAGCCTGACGGCAAGGCCGGCCGGGGTATCGCCCGGCCGGCCTGCTCCCGGCGCCAGAAATGCCGGGAAAACGCCAAGCCTGTGTTTATTCAGTATTTCTTTACTCCATCACGTACCCGTGAGACAAAGCGGTGGTCACAACGAAGTGATCTGCTATGTCTCACAGTGTCAGCTTCCAGGAGGGTGAGGCGCAGGGCGCGGCCTTCACGGGTTCCGGGGCCGCTCCGGCCCAGAGCGGATCGCGCGCGGCCACCTCCTGGAATGTCGGGCGCCTTCTGCGGATAGGCCTCGGCGCGCTGATCCTGGGCACTGCCCTGCTCTTCCTGTGGGACCGCTTCTTCACCTTCTCCAGCACCCGGGCCGTGCTCAGCGCCGCGCCCTTCGCCCTGCGCGCGCCCGTCGAGGGTATCCTGCAGGCCGAGCCGCGGCTGCCGGGCAGCCTGCTGGAGCGGGGGGCGCGCTTCGGCCAGATCCAGAACGAGCGGATCGACGATGGCCGGCTGACGGAGCTCGGGGCGGGGGTGCGGGTGCTGGAGGCGGAGATCGCCGCCATCGAGCGCCGCCTGCGTGGCACCGCGGCGCGGGCCGGCGCGGCGGGCGAGGCGGCCGGCGCCTTCCGCCAGACCCGGCTGGAGCAGATCGCGGCGCGCCGGGCCGAGGCCGAGGCGCAGCTTTCCGCCGCTGCGGCGGAAAGCTGC